>NZ_JBFBBK010000010.1:83268-199503 GCF_040682635.1 Streptomyces sp. NPDC051133 | reverse complement strand
GAGGCCCCTGCCGTTGTCGAGGAGGCTGCTTCGGCTGCTCGTCCGCGTCGTCGTGCGACCCGTCGTGCGTCCGCGCCGGCCGGTGCGCCCGAGGCGGCCGAGGCCGTGGCTGCTGCCGCTGCCGTTCCGGCCGAGGTGGAGGAGGCCGCTGCTCCGGTCGAGGCCCCTGCCGTTGTCGAGGAGGCTGCTTCGGCTGCTCGTCCGCGTCGTCGTGCGACCCGTCGTGCGTCCGCGCCGGCCGGTGCGCCCGAGGCCACCGAGGTGGCCGAGGCCGTCGGCGCGCAGGCTCCGGCCGCCGCCGCCGAGGCGCCCGCCGTCGAGGCCGCCGCCCCCGGTGAGGTGAGCGGTGCCGAGGAGGAGGCCGCTCCGCGCCGTACCCGTCGCCGGGCCACGCGCCGGGTGTCCGCGCCCGCCGAGGCCGCACCCGCCGTCGAGGCCGAGGCCGCTCCCGCCGCCGAGTCCGGCACGGGCGCGCAGACCCCGGAGGTTCCCGTCAACCAGCACACCACCGAGCCCGCGTCCGCCACCGAGCCCGCCGCCGAGGCTCCGCAGGCCCCCGCCGAGGCCGAGGCGCCCCGCCGTTCCCGCCGCCGGGCCGTGCGCGCCGCGTCCGGCTTCGCCGAGCCCGCGCAGACCGCCCGGTCCGCGAAGCCCGCCCCGGGCGAGGCCGAGGAGGCCGAGGCGCCGCGCCGGCCCAAGCGGCCCGCCGTCGCCGTCTTCCAGGCGCCGGTGTTCGCCGAGCCGAAGTTCCAGACCCCGGAGCGCGCCGCCGCCGCGGCCGCCGCCGAGGCCGCCGACACGGAGGAGCCCGAGGAAGCCGCGGAGGCCGCGGAGGAGCGTGCCGAGACCGGCTCGCGCCGCCGCCGTCGCCGCCGGGGCGCTGCCCCGGAGGAGACGCGCCCCGCCGGGACCGCCGCCGAGGACGAGGAGCCGGAGGCCGAGGAGGCCGCCGAGCCCGCCGAGGAGCTCGCCGACGGCGAGGACGGCGACGAGACCGAGGGTGCCGACGGCTACGAGGAGTCCGGTTCGCGCCGCCGTCGCCGGCGTGGCGGCCGTCGCCGCCGCCGCGGTGACGCCGCCGACGGTGAGGGCGCGGACGGCGAGGCCGACGAGCTGGCCGCCGAGCAGGCCGCGCAGGACGCCGAGGACACCGCCGAGCAGGAGGAAGAGGACGTCGAGGAGGACCGGGACGACTCCGCCTCCTCCAGCGCCGGCAGCCGTCGCCGCCGCCGGCGCCGCCGCCGGGCCGGTGACACCGCCGGCGAGGGCGAGCCGTCCACCGACGACCCGGAGCGCACGGTCGTCAAGGTCCGCGAGCCGCGCAAGCCGAGCGAGCCGTCCGACGAGGTGCAGTCCATCAAGGGCTCGACCCGTCTGGAGGCGAAGAAGCAGCGCCGCCGGGAAGGCCGTGAGCAGGGCCGCCGCCGCGTCCCGATCATCACCGAGGCCGAGTTCCTGGCCCGCCGCGAGGCCGTCGAGCGCGTGATGGTCGTCCGCCAGCACGGCGAGCGCACGCAGATCGGTGTGCTCGAGGACGACGTGCTCGTCGAGCACTACGTCAACAAGGAGCAGTCGACCTCGTACGTCGGCAACGTCTACCTGGGCAAGGTCCAGAACGTGCTGCCGTCGATGGAGGCCGCCTTCATCGACATCGGCAAGGGCCGCAACGCGGTGCTCTACGCCGGTGAGGTCAACTTCGAGGCGCTGGGCATGGCCAACGGCCCGCGCCGCATCGAGTCCGCCCTGAAGTCCGGGCAGTCCGTGCTCGTGCAGGTGACGAAGGACCCGATCGGGCACAAGGGCGCGCGTCTGACCAGCCAGGTCTCGCTGCCGGGCCGCTACCTCGTGTACGTCCCCGAGGGCTCGATGACCGGCATCAGCCGCAAGCTGCCCGACACCGAGCGGGCCCGGCTGAAGACCATCCTCAAGAAGATCGTCCCCGAGGACGCGGGCGTCATCGTGCGCACCGCCGCCGAGGGCGCGAGCGAGGATGAGCTGCGCCGGGACGTCGAGCGGCTGCAGGCGCAGTGGGAGGACATCCAGAAGAAGGCCAAGAACGGCAACGCGCCCACGCTGCTGTACGGCGAGCCGGACATGACCGTCCGGGTCGTGCGCGACATCTTCAACGAGGACTTCTCCAAGGTCGTCGTCAGCGGCGACGACGCCTGGTCGACCATCCACGGGTACGTCTCGCACGTCGCCCCGGACCTGGCCGAGCGGCTGTCGAGGTGGACCTCCGAGGTCGACGTCTTCGCCACGTACCGGATCGACGAGCAGCTCGCCAAGGCGCTGGACCGCAAGGTCTGGCTGCCCAGCGGCGGTTCGCTGGTGATCGACCGGACCGAGGCGATGGTCGTCGTCGACGTCAACACCGGCAAGTTCACCGGCCAGGGCGGCAACCTGGAGGAGACGGTCACCAGGAACAACCTGGAGGCGGCCGAGGAGATCGTGCGCCAGCTGCGGCTGCGCGACCTCGGCGGCATCATCGTGATCGACTTCATCGACATGGTCCTGGAGTCCAACCGCGACCTGGTGCTGCGCCGCCTGCTGGAGTGCCTGGGCCGCGACCGCACGAAGCACCAGGTGGCCGAGGTGACCTCGCTGGGCCTGGTGCAGATGACCCGCAAGCGGGTCGGCCAGGGTCTGCTGGAGTCCTTCTCCGAGACCTGCGTCCACTGCAACGGCCGCGGTGTCATCGTGCACCTGGAGCAGCCGTCCGCGAACGGGGGCGGCGGCAAGCGCAAGAAGCGCGGCCGTGGTGGTGACGTGCACGAGCACGTGCACGAGACCGCCGCCGTGGCCGTCGAGACCGGTGAGGCCGTCGAGCCCGAGACGGAGACCGCCGTCGAGGTGGCCGCCGCACTCGCCGAGCCCGTCGCGCTGCCCGCGCCCGACTTCGCGCCGGACGAGGAGCTGTACAGCAGCGTCGCCGAGGCGGAGGCGGCGGCCACCCGTGGCCGTTCGCGCCGCCGGGCGAGCCGTCGCGCGTCGGCACCGGCGGGCGCGCCGAAGGCCGAGAAGGCCGGCACCCGCAAGGCCGCGGAGGCCGAGGCCGAGCAGGCCGTCGAGGTTCCGACCGCGCAGGACGTCACCGCCGAGCAGGCGGCCGCGCGCCCCGTGCGGCCGGAGCCGGCCGCCGAGGCCCTCGCCGAGCCCGCCGCCGCCGAGGACCAGGTGGTCCCGGCGCCGCAGGCCGAGGCACCGGCCGTCGAGGAGGCCGCGCCCAAGGGCCGTACGCGCCGTCGGGCGACCCGGAAGGTGTCCGCGCCGGCCGGTTCCCCCGTGGGCGCCGAGGCGGCCGTGGTGACCGTCGCCGAGCACGCCGCCGAGGCCCCCGTCGAGGAGCCGCCGGCCCCGGTGGCCGCCGAGGAGGCACCGGCGCCCGCCGAGAGCGCGGCCCCGGCCCGCCCGCGCCGGCGCGCCGTGCGCAAGGCCACCGCGCCGGCCGCCGCCGAGGAGACGGCCGTCGTGGTCGTCCCGTCGGCCACGCCGGAGGCCGCCGCCGAGGCGCCGGCCGCCGAGGCTCCCGCCACCGGCGAGGTGACGGCCGAGGAGGTCGCCGAGGCGACGGCTCCGGCCAAGAAGGCGGCCCGCAAGACCGCCAAGAAGGCCACGGCGAAGAAGGCCGCCACGAAGAAGACGGTGGCCAAGAAGGCGGCCGCCAAGAAGACGACGGCCAAGAAGGCGGCCAAGACCGCCAAGACGGCCGCCGCGAAGACGACGGCGAAGAAGACCACCACGGTCGCCACCGCCGGAGACGAGGGCTGACGCCCGGGGTGTGGGGCCGGTCCGCGTGACCGGCCCCACAGCCGCGGGGCCCGGTTTGACCCCTTCGGCCGTGGCCCCGTAACCTTGACCGTCGGCGTGCGCACTGAGCACGCCACATCCCCGTAAACCTCTTCCTCCTGGGCGCAAGGCGGGCCGGGAGAGGTCGCCCATGACGTTTTGGGCGGCTGGCCTGCGGGGGTGCCGTTCTCGAGCGAAAGAGAGATCCGCGTGTACGCCATCGTGCGCAGCGGTGGTCGCCAGCACAAGGTTGCTGTCGGCGACATCGTTGAGGTTGACAAGATTTCCACTGCCAAGGTTGGCGACACGGTCGAGCTCTCGACCCTGCTCGTTGTCGACGGCGACGCTGTGACCAGCGACCCGTGGGTGCTGGCCGGCATCAAGGTCCAGGCCGAGGTCGTGGACCACCACAAGGGCCAGAAGATCGACATTCTGCGCTACAAGAACAAGACCGGCTACCGTCGTCGTCAGGGCCACCGCCAGCAGTACACGGCGATCAAGGTCACCGCGATCCCCGCGGCTGCGAAGTAAGGACTGAGGAGACATGGCACACAAGAAGGGCGCATCGTCCACCCGGAACGGTCGCGACTCCAATGCCCAGCGGCTCGGCGTGAAGCGCTTCGGCGGTCAGGTCGTCAACGCGGGTGAGATCCTGGTCCGTCAGCGTGGCACCCACTTCCACCCGGGCGCGGGCGTCGGCCGCGGCGGCGACGACACGCTGTTCGCGCTGCAGGCCGGTTCGGTGCAGTTCGGCACCCACCGTGGCCGCAAGGTCGTGAACATCGTTCCGGTCGCCTGATCCAAGGCTTACGACCGAACGTTTTTTCGCGAGGCGGACCTCACTTCCCAGTCGGGAAGGCAGGTCCGCCTTTCGCGTGTTGAGCAAGGACAAACCCGTACTTCCCTGGAGGCACTGAACCATGACCACCTTCGTGGACCGCGTCGAGCTGCACGTCGCCGCGGGTAACGGGGGCCACGGCTGTGCCTCCGTCCACCGTGAGAAGTTCAAGCCGCTCGGCGGCCCGGACGGCGGCAACGGCGGCCGGGGCGGCGACATCATCCTGACCGTCGACCAGTCGGTCACCACGCTGCTCGACTACCACCACTCGCCGCACCGCAAGGCCACCAACGGCAAGCCCGGCGAGGGCGGCAACCGCTCCGGCAAAGACGGCGAGGACCTGGTCCTGACGGTGCCGGACGGGACGGTCGTGCTGGACAAGGCGGGCAACGTGCTCGCCGACCTGGTCGGCCACGGGACGTCGTACGTCGCCGCGCAGGGCGGCCGGGGCGGCCTTGGCAACGCGGCGCTGGCCTCCGCCCGCCGCAAGGCGCCCGGTTTCGCGCTGCTCGGCGTGCCCGGTGAACTGCAGGACATCGTCCTGGAGCTGAAGACCGTCGCCGACGTGGCGCTGGTCGGCTACCCGAGCGCCGGCAAGTCCTCGCTGATCTCCGTGCTCAGCGCGGCCAAGCCGAAGATCGCGGACTACCCGTTCACGACGCTCGTGCCCAACCTGGGCGTGGTGACCGCCGGTTCCACCGTGTACACCATCGCCGACGTGCCCGGTCTGATCCCGGGTGCCAGCCAGGGCAAGGGCCTGGGCCTGGAGTTCCTGCGGCACGTGGAGCGGTGCAGCGTGCTGGTGCACGTGCTGGACACCGCGACCCTGGAGTCCGACCGCGACCCGCTCTCCGACCTGGACATCATCGAGGCGGAACTGCGCGAGTACGGCGGCCTCGACAACCGCCCCCGGATGATCGTCCTGAACAAGGTCGACGTGCCCGACGGCAAGGACCTCGCCGAGATGGTCCGCCCCGACCTGGAGGCCCGTGGCTACCGCGTCTTCGAGGTGTCGGCCGTCGCCCACATCGGTCTCAGGGAGCTGTCCTTCGCGCTCGGTGACCTGGTCGCCAAGGCGCGTGCGGCCAAGCCGAAGGAGGAGGCGACCCGGATCGTCATCCGGCCCAAGGCCGTGGACGACGCGGGCTTCACCGTCGTCCGCGAGGACATCGGCGGCGAGCCGCTGTTCCGGGTGCGCGGCGAGAAGCCGGAGCGCTGGGTGCGCCAGACCGACTTCAACAACGACGAGGCCGTCGGCTACCTCGCCGACCGCCTCAACCGCCTCGGCATCGAGGAGCGGTTGATGAAGGCGGGCGCCCGGGCCGGCGACGCCGTCGCCATCGGCCCGGAGGAGAACGCGGTCGTCTTCGACTGGGAGCCGACCGTCATGGCCGGTGCGGAGATGCTCGGCCGCCGGGGCGAGGACCACCGCTTCGAGGAGCCGCGGCCCGCGGCCCAGCGCCGCCGGGACAAGCAGGCCGAGCGGGACGAGTCCCTGCGCGAGTACGACGACTTCGACCCCTTCGAGTGAGGACGCGCTCCGCAGGACCGGCGAGCCGAGTCTCCCGGCACCGGAGAACCGGGAAACCGTAAAAATGAACGTCGGGAAAATCAGAGGCGGCGGTGAGGGCAACCCCGGCCCTTCCCGGTGAGTCGTACCGTGCGACGCGGAGAGGATCTTGCACCTCGCCGCGTCGCACACCTCTCTCTGACTCCCGGAGCCGACGTGCCCCTGTCCCGCCCCTTCCGCCGGCGCTCCCTCGCGATCGCCACCGGCATCGCCCTCGCCGCCGGTGCCCTCGCGGCCCCCGCCGCCCTCGCCGCGGCCCCGGCCACCGCCCTCAGCGGCAAGCACCTGCACGACGACTTCAACGGCGACGGCTACGCCGACCTCGCCGTCGCCGCGCCCTCGGCGACCGTGAGCGGCAAGAAGGGCGCCGGCTACGTCGCCGTCCTCTACGGCTCGGCGAGCGGGCTGAAGACCTCGACCAAGCAGGTCTTCAGCCAGAACAGCGCCGGGGTGCCGGGCAGCGCCGAGGCCGACGACCGGTTCGGCAGCGCGGTCGCCACCGCCGACCTGGACCGGGACGGCTACGCCGACCTGGTCGTCGGAGCGGGCGGCGAGGACACCACGGCCGGCACCGACGCCGGGACCGTCGAGGTGATCTGGGGCGGTCCGAAGGGGCTGTCCGGCGGCGCGACCCTGGCCGGCGGGAAGGCGTACGACGGGTTCGGCGACCGGGGACACCTGACCGTCGGGGACGTCGACGGCAACGGCGCGCCCGACGTCGTCACCGTGGAGAACGCGCACGACCTGCGGGTGCTGAACGGGCCGTTCCGCCGCGACGGCTCGACGGGACAGGCCGGTCAGCTGGTCCAGGACCAGTTCGACAGCCGCTACCTGGACCTGGCCGCGGGTGACCTCAACGGCGACGGCATCACCGACATCGCCGCCACCAAGAACGACGGCGACGAGTGGGACGCGCGCCGCGTCGTGTACTGGACGGGCACGCACACCGGGCTCACGCCGTACACGATGGTGCGCGGCACCAGTCCCTACGGACTGGAGGGCGGCGAGCACCTCGCCGTCGGGGACGTGAACCGGGACGGCTACGCCGACCTCGTGGTGGGCCGGGCCGTCGAGGGCGCCGACAGCGACGTGGACACCCCGCTCGCCAAGGGCGGCCGGATCGCCTGGATCCCGGGCACCGCGAACGGTCCCGACGGGACGAAGGCCGTGATCCTCAACCAGGACAGCGCCGGCGTCCCGGGCACCGCCAAGCCGTGGTCCGGGTTCGGCACCTCCGTGTCGGTCGCGGACATCGACGGCGACGGCTACGCGGACGTCGCGGTGGGCGTGCCCGGTACGAGCGGCGGTGGCCGGGTCGTCATCCTGCGCGGCACCGCGGCCGGTCCGACGGGCAGTGGCGCGAAGGCGTTCGACCAGGACACCGCGGGTGTGCCCGGGGCCGGCGAGAGCGGGGACGCGTTCGGCACGGCCGTCCGGCTGGTCGACGCAGGCGGCGACGGGCGGGCCGATCTGGCCGTCGGCGCACCGGGGGAGAACAGCAAGGCCGGGGCGGTGTGGGTGCTGCGCGGCGGCTCCGCGGGGATCACCCCGAGCGGCTCGTTCAGCTTCGCGAGCAGCACCCTCGGCACGGTGGCCACCGGCGCCCAGCTGGGTTACTCCTTCGGTTCCTGAACCCCTGTTCGGCTCCTGGGCCGACCCGTACCCCGATCAGGTCGCCTGTCGGCCGCCGGCCCGCGGCGCGTTCTGAACTACCGTCAGATCCGTTGTGGCGCGAGGGTTTTCCCGTGCCGCAACGGATCTCTCGCTGTCTGCCCATTTGTCACGCTCGTGATTGGTTTCGTTCAGCAGGCGGACCGTCCGGCCGTGGGAGCTTCCCAGAGTCCGAAGAGGCCACCGTGGCAAGGGAGTCAGCGAATGACCGCATCGCCCGACCGACGCCGCCTTCTGACCGCCGGTGCCGCCGTCCTCGGCGCCGCGGCCTCCGCCCAGCTGTGGCTGCCGGGCATCGCCCGCGCGGCCGGCACCCCGCTCCCGGACGAGGTGTTCACCCTCGGCGTCGCCTCGGGCGACCCGCTGCCCGACGGCATCGTGCTGTGGACGAGACTCGCGCCGGATCCGCTGAACGGCGGCGGCATGCCCGACGCGGTGTACACCGTGGAGTGGGAGCTGGCCGAGGACGAGCGGTTCCAGCGGACCGTCCGCCGGGGCGTCGCCCAGGCCCGCCCCGATCTCGGCCACAGCGTCCACGTGGACGTCCGCGGCCTGCGCCCGGACCGCCCGTACTGGTACCGCTTCCGGGCCGACGGCCGGCTCTCGCCCACCGGCCGCACCCGCACCGCACCGCACCCGCACCGGCGCGGCGGCTCGCTGCGCGTGGCCCTCGCCTCCTGCCAGAACTGGCAGCACGGCTACTTCACGCCCTACGCCGACATGCGCGCCCAGGACCCCGACGTCGTCCTCTTCGTCGGCGACTACATCTACGAGTCCGCCCCGTCCGCGACGGCGGTGCGCCGGCACGAGGGCAAGGGCGAGCCGTACAGCCTGGTGCAGTACCGCAACCGGTACGCCCAGTACCGCACCGACCCCGACCTGGCCGCCATGCACGCGAGCGCGCCCTGGGTGGTCACCTTCGACGACCACGAGGTGGACAACGACTGGGCCGGCGAGGTCCCCCAGGACCCGGACAAGCAGTCGCACGACGCGTTCGTGGCCCGGCTGACCGCGGCCTTCCAGGCGTACTACGAGCACATGCCGGTCCGTGCCTCCGCGATCCCCACGGGCCCGCACATCCAGATGTACCGGCGCCTGGAGTTCGGCCGGCTGGCGCGGCTCAACGTCCTGGACACCCGGCAGTTCCGCAGCGACCAGGCGACCGGCCAGGAGGGTGCCGAGTCGCCGTCGGCGACCATGCTCGGCGCCGGGCAGAAGCGGTGGCTGCTCGACGGGCTGCGCGACTCCCCGGCCCGCTGGAACCTGATCGCCTCGCAGATCATGATGGCCGAGACGGATCTGCTGCCCGGCGACGGCAAGCTCTGGTACTACGACGCCTGGGACGGCTACCAGGTCGAACGGAACGCCCTGCTGGAGGAGTTCGCCGACGTCCGCAACCCGGTCGTGCTCAGCGGCGACCGGCACCTGACGATGATCAGCGACCTGAAGGAGGACTTCGCCGACCCCGGCTCCGATGTCGTCGGCGCCGAGTTCGTCGGCACCTCCATCTCCAGCGGCGGCGACCAGGACCAGGCCGCCTTCCACGCCGAGTGGGACCCGCTGAAGGCGGACAACCCGCACTGGAAGCTGATCGACGCCCACCGCGGCTACCACCTCTTCGACATCGACGGCGACGGCATCGACGCCCGGGTGAGGGTCGTCGACACGGTCACCGCGCCGCAGGCCACGGCGAGCACCCTGGCCCGGCTGCGGGTGGAGCCGGACGAGCCCGGCGTCCGGCTCGTGTGAGGCTTTCGCCGCCGGCGGGGATCACGACCGCGCGGTGAACGCCCCGGACCCGGGGAATCGGTCTCTTACTCCGGCCGAGATCAAAATGCTGCGGAATCTTGATGTGGAATTCCGCGGCAATGGACCCCCGGGGAGGCGGTATTCCCGGCGTTCCCACCCCCTCGGCGCCGGCTGCGGAGTGGGCCCCGCGCCGGACGGGGCCGGGGGCGGGGGCTTGCCGTGACGGCACCGGAGACACCCCCCGTCCCACCTGTGGACTTACTCACAGCAAATTCACGGGGGTTCACGGGACCCGCGCCCAATCACCAGGTGTGCCAGGTGAATGACAGGTTGCGCTCACATATGCATGGGATGTCGCTCACCTTGCACTGCGCTTACCCAGAGTGGGACCATTTCACGGTTCCCTGTCGCCGCAAGGTAGGTCAGCCTGTGTCCCAGCACATAGCCAAGCCCCGTACCACCGCAGTGATCCTGGCCGGTGGCACCGGTCAGCGGGTGGGTCTGTCGATCCCCAAGCAGCTGCTGAAGATCGCCGGCAAGGCAGTCATCGAGCACACCCTGACCACCTTCGAGAACGCCGACTCGATCGACGACATCATCGTGCTGATGGCGCCGGGCTACGTGCCGGACATCGAGAAGATCGTCGCCAAGGCCGGGTTCACCAAGGTCAAGAAGATCATCGAGGGCGGCTCGACCCGCAACGAGACCACCGAGCGCGCCATCTCCGCCCTCGGCGAGGGCCTGGCCGAGGGCGAGGACCGCAACGTCCTCTTCCACGACGCCGTGCGCCCGCTGCTCTCGCAGCGCGTCATCGACGACTGCGTGACCGCGCTGGAGCGCTACCAGGCCGTCGACGTCGCCATCCCGTCCGCGGACACCATCATCGTCACGCGCACGCACGGCGAGGACGGCGAGTTCATCACCGAGATCCCGGACCGCTCCCGGCTGCGCCGCGGCCAGACCCCGCAGGCCTTCAAGCTGTCCACGATCCGCCGCGCCTACGAGGTCGCCGCCGGCGACCCCAACTTCCAGGCGACGGACGACTGCTCGGTGGTCCTCAAGTACCTGCCGGACGTGCCGATCCACGTCGTCGCGGGTGACGAGTACAACATGAAGGTGACCCAGCCGGTCGACGTCTTCATCGCCGACAAGCTGTTCCAGCTGGCCTCGACGGCCGCCCCGGAGCAGAACGGCGAGGAGGCCTACCGCGAGCTGCTGACCGGCAAGACGGTGGTCATCTTCGGCGGCTCCTACGGCATCGGCCAGGACATCGCCGAACTCGCCGAGTCCTACGGCGCGAAGGTCTACGCGCTGGGCCGCTCCACCACCGGCACCCACGTGGAGAACCCGGAGGAGGTCGACGACGCGCTGTCCAAGGCGTACGCGGAGACCGGCCGGATCGACTACGTCGTCAACACCGCGGGCGTGCTGCGCATCGGCAAGCTCGCCGAGACCGACAACGCCACCATCGAAGAGGCGCTGAAGGTCAACTACCTGGCCCCGGTGCAGATCGCCCGTTCCAGCTACAAGTACCTCGCCGAGACGGGCGGCCAGCTGCTGCTCTACACCTCCAGCAGCTACACCCGCGGCCGTGCCGAGTACTCCCTCTACTCCTCCACCAAGGCCGCCATGGTGAACCTCACCCAGGCGCTGTCGGACGAGTGGGCGGGCGACGGCATCCGCGTCAACTGCATCAACCCCGAGCGCACCGCCACCCCGATGCGCACCAAGGCCTTCGGGCAGGAGCCCGCGGGCAGCCTGCTCTCCTCCGAGGCCGTGGCCCGCACCTCCCTGGACGTGCTGCTGTCGGAGCTGACCGGTCACGTCATCGACGTCCGCCAGCAGGACCCGACCGCCGGTGCCGCCAAGGCCTCCGGCTTCGAGCAGGCGCTGGCCTCGGTGCTGGACCGTCAGGATGGCGTGTAATAATCGGAAGTAATTAAGCTTTCGAAATTCAGGCCTCTGTGGGTACCCGTTCACCGGGTATTTGCAGAGGCCTGAATCCGTACACCTCGCAAAAACCCGGATACGCCCGGCATTACCCAACAAAACCGGCACTCCCCCTCCCAGAGCAGGTTTCTCCGTGATATCCACCGCTATTCGCGTCGCCCGGGTGGGCAGCGCGGCCGAGCTGGCCGCGGCGGCCCTCATGATCCTGGGCTTCCCGGCGCTCATGCTGGCCGCGCTCGTCCCGAGCGTTCCCGCCTTCGCGGCCGCGGCCGCCGTGACGTACCTGGCGGACCACTATCTGCACCGCAAGGGCAGCTACCTGATCAACCGCCTCAGCAAGGTCCGGGCCGGTCTGTCGATCCGCTTCCTGATCCGGCAGTTCCTGCTGATCCTGCTGCTCGCCCGCCTGTCCCACGCGAACGACCTGATCTTCTACGGCACGGTCGCCTGCTTCATCGCCTTCTACGGCCTCCAGGCCCCGCACGGCGCCCTGGTCACCCTCATCCGCAACCGCCGCCGGATGCCGGTCGCCACCCGCAACATCGACCTGCAGTCCCGCATCCGCATCCCGGACGCCCCGCCGCGCCGGCTGCTGCACCGCTCCGCGGAGAAGATGCTGCACCTCGACCTGTTCGCGGTCGTCGGCATCCTGGTCTCCGCGCAGGTGGGCTCCTCCGTCGCCGGCTTCGTCGGCATCGGGCTCACCGCCGCCCTCGGCGTCCTCTACGTGCTCGGACTCGTGCCGTACGTCCGGAGCGGGAAGATCCCGCCGAGGGCCGACGTCGTCCTCGCCGCCCTCGACGACTGGCTGGCCGGCTACAAGCCGGAGACCGTGCTCTACTTCTCCGGCTCCAAGGACTCCGCGTACCAGGTCAACATGTGGCTGGAGACGATGGAGCAGCTGAACACCCGGCCCCTGATCATCCTGCGCGAGCGCGCCATCCTGAACAACCTCGCGCCCACCACCGTCCCCGTCATCTGCGTGCCCGGAGGGGTGCACCTGATGAACCTGGACCTGTCGGCCGTGCGGGTGGCCCTGTACGCGGCGAACGTCGGCAAGAACATCCACCTGCTGCGCGTGCCCACCATGAAGCACGTCTTCATCGGCCACGGCGACAGCGACAAGCTCGCCAGCGTCAACCCGTACAGCAAGGTGTACGACGAGGTGTGGACCGCCGGCCGCGCGGGCCGCGACCGCTACGCGATCGCCGACGTCGGTGTCCGCGACGACGACATCGTGGAGGTCGGCCGCCCGCAGCTCGCGCCCATCCAGTCCTGGCAGGGCGTGCCCGACGGCCGCGTCCCCACCGTGCTCTACGCCCCGACCTGGGAGGGCTGGGACGGCAACCCCGGCAACACCTCCATCGTGCTCGCCGGCGAGAACATCGTGAAGAAGCTGGTCAAGGCCGACCCGCCGGTTCGCGTCCTGTACAAGCCGCACCCGTTCACCGGCACGGTCAGCAAGGAGGCGGGCGCCGCCCACAAGCGGATCACCGCCCTGGTCGAGAAGGCCGCCGCCGAGCGCGCCGCCGAGACCCGCTTCACCCCCGACTCCGCCGCCCAGGACCGGGCCAAGGCCGAGCTGGCCCGGATCGAGGCCCGCCTCGCCCAGCTGTCCGGCACCGGCGGCGACAAGGGCGACGAGGCCGAGGCCACCCGTGACGGCATCGTCGACGTGGCCCGGCACGAGGAGGTCGCCCGGCTGCGCGCCGAGTGGAACACCGCCTACTGGGGCTCCTTCCCGTCGTACGAGCACCGTGTCATCACCGGCGCCGAGCCGCGTCTGTACGACTGCTTCAACGTCTCCGACGCGATGGTCTCCGACATCTCCTCCGTGGTCTCCGACTTCATCGCGAGCGGCAAGCCGTACGCGGTCACCGACTCCGGCGAGATGGGCCACGAGGAGTTCAAGCGGCAGAACACCGCCGTGCGCGCCGCGGTGATCCTGTCCAACGACGCGGCCGAGCTGGGCGGGCTGCTGGACGCCGTGCGCGACCCGTCCGGCGACCCGCTGAGGGACGACCGCAAGGAGCTGAAGCGCTACCTGCTCGGCCCGGACGAGCCGACGTCCATCGACCAGTTCAACGGCGCCGTGGCCGGCCTGGCCCTCAAGGCCGAGGCCCGCAACGTCGGCCAGGAGGCCCGGCTGGGCGCCGCGAACGCGGACCCCGCCGAGGCCGCCGAGCTGACCAACGCGCTGCCCGGCCAGCGCACGGCGACCGCCGGAGAGACGGACGGCGTGAACGCGGGCTGACCGCACGGACCGCCTCGACAAGGGCCCGGCCCCGGGAGACTCCCCGGGGCCGGGCCCTTTCCCGTGCTTCTCTCACGGTCCCGTTTCAGGATTCTTACCGTCCGGTCTTACCGCGGGCACGCTCTGGGGGTGAGCGTCTCTTACCGCCCCCGCGTACTGTCCGGTGGCGTCCGCCGTCGACGGGGAACCCTGTGACGTGAACCACGGGCTTCGTGCCCTCAGGCAACCGGCGCAAGCGGTTACCCGTCTTACAGGTTGCGATTGAGGCGATACGGGGGAAATTTCCGTTGACCGAGGGGAAGAGTGACCGGCGTGACGCAGCCTGATGTGACCGTGATCATCGGGGCGTACGAAGCGATGCCGTACCTGGTCGAATGCCTGGCATCCGTCGAGGCGCAGACCATCGACCCGGCGCGCCTGGAGGTCATCGCGGTCGACGACGGATCCACGGACGGCACCGGCGAGTGCCTGGAGGAGTTCGCGGCCCGCGTCCCCGCGCACGTCACCGTGATCCGCCAGGAGAACTCCGGCGGCCCCAGCGGCCCGCGCAACGTCGGTCTCGCCAAGGCGTCCGGCCGCTACGTCTTCTTCCTCGACGCCGACGACCGGCTCGGGCCCGAGGCCCTTCAGCGTATGGTCGCCATGGCCGACGAGAACGGCACGGACGTCGTCCTCGGCCGGGTCGAGGGCATCAACCGCACCCCGCCGAAGTCCATGTGGGGCAAGACCCTCGGCCGGACCGACGTCTTCTCCTCCAACATCAAGTTCACGCTCAGCGCGCAGAAGCTGTTCCGCCGGGAGCTGCTCGACAGACACGGCATGCGGTTCGACGAGTCGCTGTGGACCGGCGAGGACGCCCTCTTCACCATGGAGGCCTACCTGCGGGCGGACGGCGTCTCCGTGCTCGCCGACCACACCTGCTACTACCTGGTCGGCCGCGACGACGGCAAGCACGTGACCAAGACCGGCAGCTACACGCTCCGCTTCGACTCCGCGCGCGCCCTGATGAAGCTGATCGCCGACATGGTGCCGGCCGGCGCCAAACGCGACACCCTCATGGTCCGGCCCTTCCTGATCACCCTGCTGCCGCAGTTCGGGCCCAAGTTCCTGAAGGACGGCGAGGACGTGCGGCGCCACAAGTTCGAGCTGGCCAAGCCGCTGATGGACGCCTACTGGACGCCCGGAGTGGCCCGGCGCCTGAGGGTCCACGAGCGGCTGCGACTGCACCTGGTGGCCATGCAGCGGCCCGAACTCCTCGTGGACGTCGTGGAGTTCGTCAAGGCGAAGAAGCAGCCCGACGCCGTCCTGGAGAAGCGCGGCACCCGGGTCTACCTCGACTACCCGCACTTCCGGGCCGCGGCGGCCGGCGTCCCCGACGAGGTCTACCTGGCCCAGCCCCGCGAGGCCCGGGCCTTCCCCGGCTACCGCGAGGCCGCCGCCAACTCCTTCCTGCGCCGGGCCCTGCGCAAGGTGCGCAGGATGCTGCGGAGCGGGGGAGCGGGAGCGGCGGCGGCCTGACGCCCTACTGCTTGCCGGACTGCAGGGCCCGGCGCAGCGGCCGCCCCACCACCCGGCGGGCGCGGCGGTAGACGGAGGCGGCAGGGGCCGGGACGCCGCCCTGCGCCTTCCGGGCCCGCGCCAGGTCCTTGCGCAACTGGACGTTGTCCTCGGTCAGTTCGCTGACCCGGGTGTGCAGCCAGCCGAACCGGCTGCTGAGCGAGGCGAGGTCGGTGTCGTTCCACGGCCGGACGCCCGGCGGGAACGGCAGCGAGCGCATCCGCTGCTCGAAGGCGGCCCCGCCGTCGCCGTGCGTGAAGGTGTTCTGCAGTCCGTTCTTGTCCAGGAAGCCGATGAACCGCTCGAAGCGCTCGAGGTGGTTGCCGACGAGCCCGCCGAAGTCCGCCTGCTCGTACAGCCGCGCCGGGCCGACGGACTCCGGGTCCTTGACGGCCTGGTCCAGCCGCCGGTGCGGGATCTCGAAGTAGCGGCACAGCTCCAGCGTCCGCGAGTCGCCGCACAGCACGGTCGCGGGGGTGCCCGCCAGCAGCGCGGCGATGTTGCCGTGGATGCGGGAGCCGAAGGAGAAGTCGAAGGAGCGCAGGTCGTCGATCCAGGTGATCGGGTCGACGTAGACCCGCACCTTGTCCTCCCGGTACATCGGGTGGTCCGGATGCGTCGGCATCGCGGTCACCCGGGAGTTGGGATCCGACAGGTCCCGCCAGTGCAGCTGTCGTGCGTCGCTCAGGTTCTGGCCGATGAACCGCAGGTTCGGGTACTGCGCGTGGGCCCGGCCGATCACCGTGCCCAGCCCCTGCTTCTGCACCGCGCTGTGTGAGCCGTTCACCGCGATCCGCGAGCCGGCCGTCAGCTCCGGCGTCCGCTTGCGCACGTCGAGGTCGCGGCCGTACAGGAACAGCGACGGGCAGCCGATGACCTCCACGTCACGGAAGCCCATGTCCCGCAGGTACTGCTCGGTGAACTCACCGCGCACGCCGATCGACGCGCTGTGCTCCAGCACCGCCGAGCAGAACGCGCGCACGGTCGGCTCGATCCGCTTCAGCCGCGCCGGGTCGTAGCTCACCCCGGTCTGCGCGCCGACGCCGAGCACCACGACCGGGATCCGCAGCCGGGAGATGAGCCGGGTCAGCCGCTGCAGCGCGGTCTCGAAGGACGGCCGGAAGGCGTTCGCCAGCGGGACGACGAACGCGTCGTACTCCTCGTTGATGCGCGCGGCAGCCGCCACCTCGGTCCGTCCGCCGTTCGAGACGACCTCGGTGTCCGGCGTTTCCAGGATCTTGTGCGCGGCGTCCTGGAAGATGAGGTTGCCCGAGTTGGTGGCGATGACGTCCTGGTGGAGGGCCTCCTCCACGGACAGCACGTCGTACGGGCTCTTGCCCGATCTGAGCAGAATGCGCTTCGGCTGGCGAACAGTAGGTGACACGATGGTCAAGTTAAGTTTGTCAGGGATTTAATTTCTATAGGCAACCAGTACAACCTTTTTGCCGTACGCAACGCGTGAGCAAACCATTACGCTCGTGCCCGTTCCCGCATGTCCGGAGGCTGGACCGGCGCGCGCCGCACGATCCACTTCGCGTAGATTGCCGGAAGGCAGCCGGAACCGCTCGCGGGACGCGGACGCGGGGACGGGGTCGCGGGCACAGAGGGGACAGCAGGCAAGGTGGCAAGCGCAAGGCAGGCCGTGGGTGAGGCCCGCAGGATCGTCGTCAAGGTCGGCTCCTCGTCGCTGACCACCGCCGCGGGCGGCCTGGACGCCGACCGCGTCGACGCTCTGGTCGACGTCCTCGCCAAGAGCCGGAAGGCGTGGGCGGCCCGAAGGGCCTCCGTTGAGGGTGGTGGCGGGAGACGGGTGGGCGGGGGAGAGCGGGAGATCGTCCTCGTCTCCTCCGGTGCCATCGCCGCCGGGCTCGCGCCGCTGGGCCTGCGCCGCCGCCCCAAGGACCTCGCCAGGCAGCAGGCCGCCGCCAGCGTCGGCCAGGGCCTGCTCGTCGCCCGCTACACCGCCTCCTTCGCCCGCTACGGCGTCCGTGTCGGCCAAGTGCTGCTCACCTCCGACGACATGAGCCGCCGCGCCCACCACCGCAACGCCTCCCGCACCCTCGACAAGCTCCTCGCGATGGGTGCGTTCCCGATCGTCAACGAGAACGACACCGTCGCCACCGACGAGATCCGCTTCGGCGACAACGACCGCCTCGCCGCCCTCGTCGCCCACCTCGTCCACGCCGACCTCCTCGTCCTCCTCTCCGACGTCGACGGCGTCTACGACGGCGACCCGAGCAAGCCCGGCACCTCCCGGATAGCGGAGGTGCGGGACACCTCCGACCTCGCCGGCGTGGAGATCGGCAGCGCGGGCAAGGCCGGCGTCGGCACCGGCGGCATGGTCACCAAGGTCGAGGCCGCCCGGATCGCCGCCGCCGCCGGCGTCCCGGTCGTGCTGACCAGCGCCGTGCACGCCGCCGAGGCACTGTCCGGCGGCGACACCGGCACCTACTTCCACCCCACCGGCAAGCGCTCCGCCGACCGGCTGCTCTGGCTCCAGCACGCCTCCACCCCGCAGGGCGCCCTGACCCTGGACGACGGGGCCGTGGACGCGGTCGTCAAGCGCCGCACGTCGCTGCTGCCCGCCGGAATCGCCGCCGTCGAGGGCGAGTTCAGCGCCGGCGACCCGGTCGAACTGCGCGACACGACGGGCCACGCCGTCGCCCGCGGACTCGTCAACTTCGACGCCAAGGAGATCCCCCGGCTCATCGGCCGCTCGACCCACGAGCTGGCGCGGGAACTGGGCCCGGCGTACGAACGCGAGGTCGTACACAGGGACGACCTGGTTCTGCTGCACGCGTGACCTCGCAAAACCGCTCGTAAACGGGGCGTGCCGGCGGCCCCCGGTGGGGGACGTTCCGTAAAACCGCCCCACGGAGCCATAGGGCCTGCTCAACTGTGACTCAGGAACACGTTCCCGAGCGGTGTGTGAAGGAGGCCGTCGTGAGACGAGTGCGCCCTGGGACGGCGGCGTCCCGCGGTGCTCTGACGAGTGTCGCGGCCGGGGACGCCTACGAGGAACCCCAGGATCTGCCCCGCCTGTGGCACGTCACCCTCAGCGTCTCCGGGGAGACGGTCCCGCTCGCGGACCTGCGGCGGTCCCTGGAACAGCTCGCCCACGACCACCCCTTCCTGCTGACCAGCAGATACGCCACCGACCACGCCGAGATCCGGTACTGGGAAGAGGCCCGCGACCTGCACGACGCCGCCGCGGTCGCCCTGCGCCTGTGGGGCGAGCACCGGCAGAGCGCCGGGCTGCCGCCCTGGGAGATCGTCGGCCTGGAGGTCATCGACCGCGAGACCTACCACCAGCGGATCGCCGCGGGATACGGCCCCGCGCCGGCGACCCCGGTGGGCGTGCACCCCTTCTGAGCGGCCGCCCGAGCACCGTTCCGGGCGTCGGTCCGAGCACCTGTCCGAGCGTCGGTCCGAGCACCTGTCCGAGCGTCGGTCCGAGCACCTGTCCGAGCGTCCGTCCGCGCGCCCCGGGGCTCGTCTCGTGCTGTGGGACGAGCGGTGGGCGGCCCGCCCGGCGCACTACCCTTCCCTCATGACCACGCTCTCGCCGTACGACTCGATGTCCCCGGTCACCCAGGCCGCCTACCGGGCCAAGGCCGCCGCCGCCGACCTCGCGCCGCTCCCGCGCGCCGTGAAGGACGACGCGCTGCTCGCCGTCGCCGACGCCCTGGAAGTACGGACCGCCGAGATCGTCGAGGCCAACGCCAAGGACGTGGCCAAGGCCCGGGAGAACGGCACCAGCGAGGCCATCGTCGACCGGCTCACCCTCACCCCCGAGCGGGTCCGCGCCATCGCCTCCGACGTCCGCGACGTCGCCAAGCTGCCCGACCCGGTCGGTGAGGTGGTCCGCGGCTCCACCCTCCCCAACGGCATCGACCTGCGCCAGGTCCGCGTCCCGCTCGGCGTCGTCGGCATCATCTACGAGGCCCGCCCGAACGTCACCGTCGACGCCGCCGCCCTCTGCCTGAAGTCCGGCAACGCCGTCCTGCTGCGCGGCTCCGCCTCCGCCTACGAGTCGAACACCGCCCTCGTCCGGGTCGTCCGGGACGCCGTGGGCGGCGCCGGGCTGCCCGCCGACGCCGTCCAGCTGGTGCCCGGCGAGAGCCGCGACTCCGTCCGCGAGCTGATGCGCGCCCGCGGCCTCGTCGACGTCCTCATCCCGCGCGGCGGCGCCTCCCTGATCCAGACGGTCGTGAACGAGTCGACCGTGCCCGTCATCGAGACCGGCACCGGCAACTGCCACGTCTACGTCGACGCCCGTGCCGACATCGACATGGCCGTCGACATCCTGATCAACTCCAAGGCCCACCGGGTCAGCGTCTGCAACGCCGCCGAGACCCTCCTCGTCCACCAGGACATCGCCCCCGAGTTCCTGCCCCGCGCCCTCGACGCCCTCGCCGAGGCCGGCGTCACCGTGCACGCCGACGAGCGGGTCATGGCCTACGCCAAGGACTCCAAGGCGACCGTCGTCGAGGCCGTGGCCGAGGACTGGGAGACCGAGTACCTGTCCTACGACATCGCCGCCGCGGTGGTGGACTCGCTGGACAAGGCCGTCGAGCACATCCGGCTGTGGACCTCCGGCCACACCGAGGCGATCGTCACCACCTCCCAGCAGGCCGCCCGCCGCTTCACCCAGCTGGTCGACTCCACCACCGTCGCCGTGAACGCCTCCACCCGGTTCACCGACGGCGGCCAGTTCGGCTTCGGCGCGGAGATCGGCATCTCCACCCAGAAGCTGCACGCCCGCGGCCCCATGGGCCTGCCGGAGCTGACCAGCACGAAGTACATCGTCACCGGCGACGGGCACGTACGCCGCTGAGGTCCACCCGGCCGGGCGGACCCGCCGGGCTGCCCCGGGACGTCCGAAAGGTGTCTCACCAGTCAGACGAATTTCCCTACCGTCTGCCCAAATTGACCCCCCAGGACTACTCTGGACGCGTGCCGGAGGACGTGGGGGGCACGCCGTTCCCTGACGGCTGGGAGCCCGACGACGACCACGACCGCGGGGTGTCGGACGAAGAGTTCGCCTCCGTGGTCTTCGACGAGGCCTTCGTACAGGCGGCCGCCTTCCATGAGCCGACCGCCGTCGAGCGCCTCCTGGCCGCCGCCCAGGCCAGAGCCGAGGCGTCGGAGGCGGAGGCCGCCCGCCGCGCCCACACCGCGGGCGAGCGCTACGACGACGCCTACGGCCCGGACGGCGCCGGATTCGGCCAAGATCCGGACGACGACGAGCTGGACGACACCTACGTCCTCGGCGACCGCCACGGCCCCTTCGGCTCCTACGGCAAGCAGGTCCGCTGGCACCGCCCGGTCGCCTGGGTGCTCGCCGTCGTCATGGGCATCGGCATGGTCGCCCTGGCGTTCGCCGCCGTCTACCGGGGGACCTCCTCCAGCACCCGCGACGGGGTCCCGACCCCCGCCTCCACCGGTCTGGAGCAGGGCAGCGCCGCGGCTCCCTCCGTCTCCGCCGACTACTCCCAGCCGGCCCAGCCCGCCGCCTCGGCCATCCCGCGCTCCCCCTGAGCGCCGGGGGCGCCGCCTGGTGAGAACCTGTCAGAACTTGTCGTGTACCACGGCGTTTACCCGAGGCGCCCGAGACCTACCCTGAAAGTATGGGCGGGCCTGGAGACCCACCGGAGGGGACACCCGAGGGCGGCCCCGGCGGTGCAGAGGACGAGTACCGATCCGTCGTCTTCGACGAATCGTTCGTCCGTGCTGCCCGCCTGCAGGAGTACTCCGCCCGGGAGCGGATGGCCGACCACGCCCCCGCCGTACGCCGCCGCTCGTCCCTGCACCGGGGCCTCACCCGGCAGGCCCTGGTCCTCGTCCTGCTGATCGCCATCGCCTTCGGCACCGCGATCTACATGGGCGTCCGCCACCCCTACAGCTCCCCGCAGACCCGGCGGCCCGTGGAGCCCCTGCGGATGACGGTCATCCCGCTCGCCCCGCGGGGCAAGGTGCCCGGCGGCGCCGACGCCGAGACCCTGTACCGGCACAGCCCCGCCGCCCATTACGACATCGGCGCCGAGGGGATCCCGCTGCCGGCCTCCCGCAGCACCGCCCACTTCTCCGAGAGCCAGATCGTGGCCGCGCTCACCACCGCCAAGGACTACCTCGTCCGCTCCTCGCTCTACCCCGAGGTGCTCACCGGCCGCCAGGCGGAGCCCGCCCGGTCCCTGCTCGACCCCGACCAGCTGGACCAGTTCGACCAGAGCTTCGACCACCCGGCGGCGGACGGCCGGCACGCCGCGACCGGCTGGCTGGTCCGCCTCGACCCCTCCCGTGCCCAGCTGGCCGACGACAGGATCCGCGTCCAGGGCGACCTCCGGGCCACCGAGAGCGACGCGGCCACGCTGGAAGTCAGCGCCGACCACACCTTCGTCTACGCCCTGCGCCGCACCGGCGCCGGTGCGGACGCGGCGGTCTCCCTCTTCACCGTCCGCCGCGAGCTGACCTTCCACTTCAGCCGCGACGACCTGCGCACCCACCAGGTCCAGCTGGTCACGTCCTCCGTCCAGGCGGGCCCGCTGTCCTGCGCCGAGGACTCCACGTCCTACCTCCGCCCCCTCCTGGCAGGCCAGACCCCCCGAGCAGGCGGCCCCGCGGGCACGGACCCCTACGCCACGGACAGCCCGACGGCCCTGTGCGGAACGCTGGCCACTGCGGCTCAGCCGAGGGGTTAGGACGGAACCGGGGGAGGAGGGGTTGCCGGGGCTGACGGAACTCGTCCGGAAGACGCTCGGGAGGGGGACCGTACGCCGGCGGGCGGGCGGAGCCGGGGTACGGCAGCGCCCAACCCGTGACGGTCAGCCGGGCAGCGCCCGGCCCGCTGGGCCGAATCCGGTGGTGCCGGGCCCCGCGATGCCGGGTCTGCGGTGCCGAATCCGGTGGCGCCGGATCGGGTGGGGCCGAGCCCTGTGACGCACAGTCCGGCGGCGCGCAGCGCGGTGAGGCGGAGTGGGGCGCGGCCGGATCCGGCGGTACGCCCCGCGACGGGCGGCCCTGCGGCGAACGGCCCGGCGATGCCGGGTCGGGTGGCGTCCAGCCCCGCGACGCCGCCCTACGGTGCTCAGCCCAGTGGCATTCGGCGGTGCCGGAGCCCGCGATGGACAGCCCCGCGGTGCCGAGCCCAGGAACGCCCTGACCGGCTCAGCGGGTGCCGTACCGCCGCCGGTCCGCTCTACTCCGCGTCCGTCGGGCCCTCCTTCGCCGGAGGCGGGCTCTTGAAGCCGTCGAAGCCGCGCCGCACCCGGCCGCCCAGGTCGCCCGCGCCGCCCGCGAGGTCCGTGACCAGCTTCATCAGCGGGTCCTTGGAACCCTTCACATCGCTCGCGTAGCTGGCCGCGGACTCCCGGAAGGAGTCGCTGACGGAGGTGTCCTTGTCCTCGCTGCGCCGCGGGTAGTGGCCGTCCATGAGCCGCTGGAAGTCCCGGGACTCGGCCCACTTCTTCAGCTCGGCCGCCCGCACGGTGGTGAACGGGTGCGAGCGCGGCAGCACGTTCAGGATCTTCAGCACGGAGTCGCGCAGATCGCCCCCGGACTCGTACTCCTCGGCCTGCTCCAGGAACGCGTCCACGTTCATCTCGTGCAGGTGGTTACCGCCCGCTGTCTTCATCAGGCCCCGCATCGACGCCCGCACGTCCTGCCCCACCAGCAGCCCCGCCCGGTCCGCGGACAGCTCCGACTTGCGGAACCACTCCCGCAGCGCCGTGACGAGCGCCATGATCGCCAGGTTGCCCAGCGGGATCCAGGCCACCTTCAGCGCGATGGTCGTCAGGAACAGCAGGATCGTGCGGTAGACGGAGTGGCCGGACAGCGCGTGACCCACCTCGTGGCCCACGACCGCCCGCATCTCCTCCTCGTCGAGCAGCTCCACGAGCCCCGTCGTCACCACGATGATCGGCTCGTCCAGGCCGATGCACATCGCGTTCGGCTGCGGGTCCTGCGTGACGTACATCGGCGGGACCTTCTCCAGGTCCAGGATGTAGCAGGCGTCCAGCAGCATGTCGTGCAGGTGCTGGAACTGCCGCTCGGAGACCCGCACCGAGTCGGACAGGAACAGCAGTCTCAGGCTCCGCTCCGGCAGCAGCCCGCTGAGCGCCTTGAAAACGGTGTCGAATCCGCTCAGCTTGCGCAGCGCCACCAGGGCCGACCGGTCGGCCGGATGCTCGTACGCGCGCGACGAGATCCCGGGGAACCGCCTGCGCTGCCTGCTGGGCACGCGCTCGTGCCCGTTGTGCTGCCGGCCGTCGTCGGACATGTCTTCCCCCATGCGTATGAGTGCTCACCGTGCCCCCGAAGCAGGGCCCAGCCTAGGCGGAGATACCGTGGACGGGCAGTACAGCCGAAGGAGTCCACGCCATGGAGCACCACCCCGCAGCCGCCTGGCTGACCGAGGCCACCGCGAGCGCCGTCCAGCAGCACGGTTCGGGCAATCTGCTCCGCATCGTCCTGATCGTGATGTTCCTGGGCTGTGCACTGACCGCCTGGTTCCTGCTCAGCGGCTACAAGCGGAAAGACGACTGAGAAGCGGCACAAGTTCCGCCCGCCGCCGCCGTCGGCGGAGTCGGCGTGATCGCTGCGAGGCCGCCCGCATACGATGAGCCGACATCTTTATCCCGCCCACACGCGTTAGGTCCTGCCGAAGATGAGCCTTCACCGCGCCGCAACCCAGCTGGTCACCCTCGCCGAAGCCGAGGGCGGCCACCACAACAGCCTCAACCCGGCCGTCACCGGCGGTGTCGCCCTCGGCATCCTGCTGCTCCTGCTGTGGATCACCACCCGCTTCAACCGCGACCGCTGACCTGGACCCCGTCCCCGGCCGGACGTCCGAGACCGGGCCGGTAGGGTCTGCACGCATGGGAGAGCAGGACATGCCTACCGGTCCGGCGCACGAGCACGCCGACGGCACGGTGAAGCGGCCGCAGTACGGACCGGGCAACGGCCCCGTCCACACGGGCAAGCGGCGCCTGGGCGTCATGGGCGGGACCTTCGACCCGATCCACCACGGGCACCTCGTGGCGGCCAGCGAGGTCGCCGCACAGTTCCAGCTGGACGAGGTGGTGTTCGTCCCCACCGGCCAGCCGTGGCAGAAGTCCCACCGCAAGGTCTCCCCGGCCGAGGACCGCTATCTGATGACGGTCATCGCGACCGCCGAGAACCCCCAGTTCTCCGTCAGCCGCATCGACATCGACCGTGGCGGCCCCACCTACACCGTGGACACCCTGCGCGACCTGCGCGCCCTCAATCCGGACACGGACCTGTTCTTCATCACCGGTGCCGACGCCCTCGCCCAGCTGCTGACCTGGCGCGACAGCGCGGAACTGTTCTCCCTCGCGCACTTCATCGGCGTCACCCGCCCCGGCCACCACCTGACCGACCCGGGCCTGCCGGAAGGCGGCGTCTCGCTCGTCGAGGTGCCGGCCCTCGCCATCTCCTCCACGGACTGCCGTGCGAGAGTCGCCAAGGGAGACCCCATCTGGTACATGGTGCCGGACGGAGTCGTGCGCTACATCGACAAGCGCGAGCTGTACCGCGGCGAGTGAGCCGAGAGGGGCACCGGTGAACGACCGATACGACGCGGGTGACGCCGGCTACGGCGCCGGCCCGTACGAACTCGTCGGCTACGACGAGTACGGGCAGCCCGTGTACCGGCAGGTCCCGGCACAACAGGCACCGCAGCAGACCTACGACCCGTACGGCCGGCAGCAGGGCTACGGCTACGACCCCTACGCCACCGGCCAGCAGCCGCCGGTGCAGCCGTACGGCCCCGGGCAGCAGCCGCCCGCGTACGACGGGTACGGCTCCCAGGCCCCGTACGACGCCTACGGCACCGGCACCGGCACCGGCACCGGCACCCGGAACGCGGGCGGCCACGACCCCTACGGGCAGGCCGCGACCGGCGGACAGCAGCCCCGTGTCGCCGAGCAGACCGCCCACATCCCGCAGCAGCCCGGCCCGGCCGCCGGCGGCACCCACGCCCCGGAGCGGAGCGAGCGGCCGGGGGACGAGGGCGAACCGGATTACCACACCGAGCAGTTCGCCTTCGTCGAGGAGCCGGACGGCGACTCCGAGGACGTCATCGACTGGCTGAAGTTCACCGAGAACCGCACCGAGCGCCGCGAGGAGGCCCGCCGCCGCGCCCGCAGCCGGATCATCGCCCTCCTCGTCGTCCTCGCCGTCGTCGCCGCCGGCGGCGTCGGCTACCTGTGGTACGCCGGAAAGCTGCCCGGTCTGTCTTCCTCCGGCGGCACCACCGGCGCGGGCACGCCCGTGGCCGCCCAGAAGCGCGACGTGATCGTCGTCCACCTGCACAACACCGGCAAGGGCGGAACCTCCACGGCCCTGCTGGTCGACAACACCACCACCAAGCGGGGCACCACCGTCCTGCTGCCCAACTCCCTCGCGCTCACCGACGACGACGGCTCCACCACGACCCTCGCCAAGTCGGTCGACGACGACGGCTCCTCCGGCACCCGCGACCAGCTTGACACCGTCCTCGGCACCAGCATCCAGGGCACCTGGCGCCTCGACACCCCCTACCTGCAGAACCTCGTCGACCTGGTCGGCAACATCGAGATCGACACCGACACCGACGTACCCGACCCGGACACCAAGAAGAAGGGCACCGAGCCGCTCGTCCACAAGGGCAGCGCCCAGACCCTCAGCGGCAAGATGGCCGTCGCCTACGCCACCTACCGCGCCGCCGGCGAGTCCCAGAACGCGCAGCTGCAGCGGTTCGGCCAGGTCATGCAGGGCGTGCTGCGCAAGATGTCCTCCGACCCGTCGTCGGCCACGACCACCGTGCAGACCCTCGCGCAGATCCTGGACCCGTCGCTCACCGACAAGGACCTCGGCACCTTCCTCGCCAAGCTCGCCGACCTCGCCAAGGGCGGCGCCTACCGGAGCGCCCTGCTCCCGGTGCAGTCCGACGGCACCCTCAGCGCGGGGACCAGCGACAGCGTGGTGAAGGACATCCTCGGCGGCACCGCCAAGAGCCCCGACGCGGGCGCGGCGGTCCGGGTCTCCGTCCAGAACGCCACCGGCGTGAAGGACGACACGGAGAAGGCCCGCGTGGTGCTCCTCAACGGCGGCTTCACCTTCCTGGAGGGCGGCAGCGCCTCCGGCGCGCAGGCCGTCTCGAAGGTCACGTACGCCGACGTCTCCCACAAGGCCGACGCCGCCGAGGTCGCCAAGACCCTCGGCCTGCCCGCCGGGTCCGTGACCAAGGGCACGGTCTCCTCCGGCGCCGACGTCTCGGTCGTCCTGGGCGGCGACTACCGGCCCGGCTCCTCCTGAGCGCGGCCCGGGCGCCCCACGTGCCGCGGTAATCACGTGGGGTGCCCCCGGCGGTCCGTGAGACCCTTGAGGGCAAAGGACCGCCGACGGAAAGCCATGTAGTGACCGCCACTGATCGTTCCCTCCAGCTGATCAACACCGCCGCGCAGGCGGCGGCAGACAAGCTTGCCCACGACGTCATCGCCTACGACGTCAGCGACGTGCTGTCCATCACCGACGCCTTCCTGCTGGCGTCCGCGCCGAACGACCGCCAGGTCAAGGCCATCGTCGACGAGATCGAGGAGCGCCTGCTGAAGGACCTCGGCGCCAAGCCGGTCCGCCGCGAGGGCGACCGCGAGGCCCGCTGGGTGCTGCTCGACTACGTCGACATCGTCGTCCACGTCCAGCACAGCGAGGAGCGCGTCTTCTACGCCCTGGAGCGGCTGTGGAAGGACTGCCCCGAGCTCGAGCTGCCCGCCGACGCCAAGGCCACCCGCGGCAAGGCCCAGGAGCACGCCAGGCTGCAGGCCGCCGAGGCCGATCAGGAGCCGGGCGGGGAGTGGTGATGAGCGCCACCGGTGAGGTGACCGACCGCAAGGACCGCGGCCGCCGCGTCATCCTGTGGCGGCACGGCCAGACGTCGTGGAACGTGGAGCGCCGCTTCCAGGGCAGCACGGACGTCGAGCTGACCGAGACCGGCATCGGCCAGGCGCGCCGCGCCGCCCGGCTGCTCGCCTCGCTGCGGCCCGACGCGATCGTCTCCTCGGACCTCGTGCGGGCCGCGCACACGGCCGCCGAGCTGGCCGCCCTCACCGGCCTCGACGTCACCCGCGAGGAGGGCCTGCGGGAGACGTACGCGGGCGTCTGGCAGGGGCTGACGCACGAGGAGATCATCGCCCGCCACGGCGAGGAGTACGCCGCCTGGAAGCGCGGCGAGCCGGTCCGCCGCGGCGGCGGCGAACTGGAGACCGAGGTCGCCGAGCGGGCCGCGCCGGTCGTGCTGCGGCACGCCGAGAAGCTGCCCGAGGACGGCACCCTCGTCGTGGTCAGCCACGGCGGCACCATCCGCACCACCATCGGCCGGCTCCTGGGCCTGGAGGCCCGGCACTGGGAGAGCCTCGGCGGTCTCTCCAACTGCTGCTGGTCCGTGCTGGGCGAGGGCGCCCGCGGCTGGCGCCTGCTGGAGCACAACGCGGGCACCCTCCCGGAGCCCGTCCTCGGCGACGACGACTGACCGTCCCGAGGCCCTCAGGACCCCGGATTTCACTTTCTGGCAGGTCACAGGCTAAAGTTCTTCTTGTTCGCCCCGCCGAGCGGGGCGAGAAACCATGCGGCTCCGGTCGCGTGGCACGAGGGGCTATAGCTCAGTTGGTAGAGCGCCTGCATGGCATGCAGGAGGTCAGGAGTTCAATTCTCCTTAGCTCCACAGATAAGATCCCGTCCCCTGAGGGGGCGGGATCTTCTGCATGTGCGGCCGGGGCCGGACCGCGTGCCGCTCCCGCCCCGGGTTGAGTGACTCGTGGCCCCGCGCGCGTATACCCCTGCGGAGGCGTTCTCGGCGCTGTGTCCGGACTGGTACTGAGGCGTCGCTGACCGTATTGGTCCGGCCGTGGCAGAATCAAACGGCCGGAAGGGGGCGCGGCCCGACGGGAGGGAGTAGCGATGCCTGCGAGCATCCTTGAGGAGGTCGGCCACCTCCTCGGTGCGGCGTTGATACGGGACACGACCACCCGGCTCAGCTGCCCTTCCTGCGGTTCCGCGCACGTCGCCCAGGTCCTCGGCGACAACGGCGGGATCTCCTACGTGTGCACGGCCTGCGGCCACAGCTGGAGCTGATCGATGGGTGCACACAGGCGAAAGTGCGACTGGTGCGGCAGCGGCACGCCGATCGTGCGTGACATGGAACCGGTCAACCCCGACTACCAGTACTGGTGCGAGGAATGCGCGCGGGCGCTGATCATAAAAGGCGACCCGATCGAGACGTACCGGGAGCTGGAGGGCGAGCCCATCTACGGCCGGCTCCTCGAGGAACACTGCACGCTCAAGAGGTTCTACTCCTTCGTGACGGCTTGACGCGCTCCACCCCACGTCCGGGCTTCGGCAACGATGTCCATGCCAAAACGAGGAGAAGCGCACCGGCCGCTCCGTAGAGGGCCGACAGGGCGAACTCCACGCCCCCTTGCCGCAGTTCCGGCCGTCCGGATCCGTGCGGCACCCACCAGGGGACGTACGAGCAGAAGACCAGCAGCGTGCCCAGGGCGGGCGCCCGGTGCCCCCGGGTCCACAGCAGCAGCACCACCGGCACGCACCACACCCAGTGGTGCGTCCAGGACACCGGGCTGACCAGCAGGGCGGTGACCGCGCAGGCGCACACCGCCCAGGGCCGCCGCCCGCGCAACTCCGCCCGCACGGCCGACGCGAGGCCCAGAGCGGCCACCACGGCGGCACAGACGGTCCACAGGGCTCCCGGGTCGGGGGTGTGCAGCGAGCGGGCCAGCACGCCCCGCAGGGCCTGGTTGGCGGTCTCCTCGGCGTGCCCGACCCGGCCCACGCGGAACACCATGTCCGTCCAGAACCGCCACGAGTCGTACGGCAGGGCCGCCGCCGCCGACAGCGTCGCCCCGGCGAACACGGCGGCCGCCCCGCGCGCGTGCCGCAGCCACGGCCGCCCGTTCCCGCCCCCCAGGTGGGCGACGACGCCCGTGGCGAGCAGGAACACCGGGAACAGCGCGGGCGTCAGCTTGACCGCGGAGGCCAGGCCCAGTCCCACTCCCGTCCAGCGGTCGTGGCCGCCGGCGGGACGGCGGCACAGGTCCCACAGCACGAGGACGGCCAGCAGCAGGTTGATCTGGCCGTAGCGCAGGGTCGTCCACACCGGTTCGCACCACACGGCCGGCGCCGCGACCCACCAGACGGTCTCCCCCCGCGCGTGGCCGACGAGTTTCAGCGACAGCCGTACGAACACCAGCAGGAGCGCCAGGTTCCCGGCCGTCGCCAGCGCGCGCAGGGGCGCGGTGTCCAGCAGCGTCAGCGGGGTGAACAGCAGGGCCGCGAACGGCGGGTAGGTGGTCGGCAGGTGCGCGGCCGTCGCACGCAGGGCGTACAGGTCGCCGCCGGCGCGCACGGTGGCGCCCTCGGCCCGGTAGACCATCAGGTCGATCATCGACACGTGCGCGGCCCGCTGTGCGGCCCAGAACGCCGTGAACGACAGCAGGCACACGCACGCCGCCATCGGTACGCGGCGGCGGGGTGCGGAGGGCGCGATCACGGTCACGAAAGCCGACATTAGCTGCCGTATCGGTGCGAACCTGAAACCGATTTTGCGCTGCGTCCCCGGGCCTGTAATGTTTACGACGTCGCCGGGGGAACCGGGCGAAACAACAAAACAAGGGGCTATAGCTCAGTTGGTAGAGCGCCTGCATGGCATGCAGGAGGTCAGGAGTTCAATTCTCCTTAGCTCCACAGAAATCGAAGGCGGATCATTCCTATGGATGGTCCGCCTTCGGCGTGTTGCGCGTCCACGCGGCTGGATGAAGGGGGCGGGTCACCGAGCCGGGTGACCCGCCCTTGCTGTGTGCTCAGCGGCCGAGCGCGCGCCGGCCGCGGCCCTGGGAGACGACCGGCAGATTGCGGGAGGGTGCCTGTCCGCGCGTGTCCTCCTCGATGCGCAGGGCGAGCGCCGGGCAGCGGCGCACCGCGCGCAGGGCCTTCGCCTCCGCATAGCGCGGCACCTGCGCCTGGGCGACCGTCGGGAAACCGTCGGCGCCGAGTTCGAACACCTCCGGGAGGATGTCGGCGCACAGTCCGTGGCCCCGGCACAGCGTCCAGTCGACGTAGATCTTCTGGCGGCTGCCGCCGGTCTCCTCGGGCTCGCCGCCGCCCGGGATGCCCGTGGGGGCCCTGCCTCCCTCGAAGAGCGGCAGAACGCCCTCCACAGGCCGTCCGCAGCCGTTTCCGAGGACATGGGCGGCCAGGTCGTCGGTGAACGCCTTGATGGTCGACTCCAGGAACATCGCCGAGCCGTCCGGGTGCGAACACGCCCCGCGCCGCTTGACGTTCTTCGCGACCTGCTTCAGCGCCTCCAGGGCGGCCGGTCCGCCGCCGTTGAGAATGTCCTCCATGCCGCGCGCGGCGGCGGGCAGCCCGAGGTAGCAGGGGCCGCACTGGCCGGCGCTCTCCTCGGCCAGCCACTGCGCCACCCGCAGCGACTCGCCCAGCGGGCAGGTCTCCTGGGTGATCGGCAGGATCGCGCCCGCGCCCAGCGAACCGCCCACCGCGTCCAGCGAGTTGCGGGAGACGATCGCCTCGTTCACGGTCGCCGCGTCGATCCACTTGCCGTGGTAGCCGCCGGTCAGCACGCCCTGCGGCACCGGCGGGGCGCCCGCCAGCTGCAGCACGTAGCGCAGCGGCACGCCCGTGGGGACCTCGATCACCATCGGGCGGGCGACCGCGCCGGACACCGTGAGCATGACGGTGCCCGGCTCGTCGTACAGGCCGGTGTTGCCGTAGCGCTCGGGGCCGATGCGGGCGGCGATGGCCAGCTGCGCGAACGTCTCCGCGTTCGACAGCAGCGTGGGCGCGCCGCCGACACCGCTCTGCGAGGCGCTGATCTTGCGGCCGGGCGGGATCGCCGGGCCGCCGTCGACCGAGCGGATCAGCGAGGCGGCGGCGCCGGTCACCATGCGCACCGGATTGCGCTGCACCCACGCGCGCAGCGCCGATCTACGGCTGTTGCTCAGCCCGCGTTCGGCGAGCGCGGCCTCCATGGAGCGCTGCGTGGACTCGCGCGTCACACCGATCACGAGGGTGCGCGCGCCGAGCGCCTCCGCGCACAGCAGCGCGCCGTCCAGGATCAGGTGCGGGGCACGGTTGATGAGCACCGTGTCCTTGCGGCACGCCGGCTCGTCCTCGCTGCCGTTGACCACGACGACCGGCCGCACCCCGCGCTTGATCGCCGATTCGGCGACCGAGCGCAGCTTCTTGTGGAAGGGGAAACCGGCGCCGCCGCGGCCCCGGAGGTTGATGCCTTCGGCGAGCTGGGCGAGCTGTTCGCCGCCGAGCGGGTCGAGCGGTCCGTGCACCTTCAGGTGCATGGGCAGATCGAGCCGCTCCACAAGGTCGAAGCCCGACGTGAGCTGGGGAAGGCCGACCACGCGGACTTCGGGGACGTCGGGCAGGGCCTCGTTCACTAAAAGCCTCCGGACGGCGTGTTCCAAGGTTCGCCCGTACCCGGTCCGTCGAAGGACGTGCCGGGCAGTGTTTCGGTGGCGGGACCGCTGTACGTGTCACTGGCGTTGTACGTGCCGTAGAAGCCGTTTGTCTCACCGGTGTCGTACATGTCACCTCCGCCGTATCCGGCGGCGCCCGGATTGCCATAGGCCGGGATGGTGTATCCGGTGTCCTGGAGCGGGTCGTACGCGGACGGCGGGGCCTCGCCGACCGGCGGCGGGGACGGGACCGGCCAGCTGCCCGAGGTGCTGGAGGGCCCGTCCACGCGCGGCATGGCCTCCGTGGCCTGCAGGTCCAGCGGCAGGTCCGTCCGGGTGTTCCGGCCGACCGCGTACGACTGCGGGGAGCGGCCCGGAGTGGACACCGCGCGGTAGGCGGCGGCGAAGCCTGAGGCGGGCTCCGGGGCCGGGGCGACGGGGGACTGGTACAGCGGAGTGGACGAGGTGGCCCTCTCCCTGGGCTCGCGCCGGCCCTCGTAGCCCGGCAGCCCCGACTCGGCGACCCGGGAGCGGCTCGCGTCCAGGTCCTCCAGACCCGGCCGCTCCGAGCTGCCGAACATCGTCACCAGGCGGTCGGCGACCTTGCGCTTGACCGGGCGCGGGGCGGCCCGCAGCGCGAGGGCGCCCATGACGCCGAGCAGGGACAGGCTGTAGAGGATCACGAAGACCGGCTTGGCCGAGCGACCCGCGTAGAGACCGTGGATCAGGGCGGCGCACCAGGCCGGGTAGGCCAGCATGTGCATGGCCCGCCAGCGGGCGGCGACCGGGGCCGGGGTGGCGAAGTTGCTGCGCAGGGCGCCGGTGACACCCACGAAGATCATCAGCAGGCCCGCGAGCGAACCGAGCCCGATCAGGCCGCCGATCCCGGTCACGCCCAGTGAGAACGGGATGATCGCGGCGATCACCTCCGTGTGACCCATCGCGATCTTCGTGGTGATGTGCAGCAGCAGGAACGCGATCGAGGCGACCGCGGTCGTGCGGTGCACCGCCTGGCCGACGATGCGCTGCCGCGTGTTCAGGAAGATGCGGTCCTGGGCGAACAGGCCCCAGATCACCGAGCAGCTGAGCGAGACGAGGGACAGCACGCCTGCGCCGAAGTTCAGGAAGTCGCGGAACTGGTTGCCTCCGACCAGCACGACCACGGGTATCAGCAGCAGGACGACAGCCGACGCCACCCCATAGGCCGAGCGGCCGGGTTTGGGGAGGGAGCTGGTACTACGACGAGGGTTCATGGGGGCAACTCCGAGCAGTTTCGGGAAAGCGGTCCCGCTGCCGAACTCTAAGTGGCGTCATACCGATCAGTACGTGTGTTTGCGTTATTGCGTTGTTATCAACGCACTATCTGATTGCTGGGTGTCCCTTAGTGGGTGGTACGCGAAGTAATCCCTGACCTTGGTTCAGTGCCGGGCGGGTTCCTGGCATGTCCACAAGGGATACGGAAGCGCGGCGCCGCTTGCTCAAGCCCGTCGCGGCTTGCTCGAGGCCTGCGGTACCCTAGCGCCATGCGTGCCGTACGCCTTCTGCTTAGCGGGCCGCGCTGATCAGTACCGACCCCCGGTCGAACCGTGAGGTCGGCATCGGCGCGGCGTCCCCTCCTGTGCGAGGGGATTTTTCGTTTCTTGGAATGTCACAGCCGCAGGCAGAGACGATCGATGGAGCTTTGAGGATCATGAGCGAGACGAACCCCGCTGCCACCGCTGCTACGTCCGCGGAGGCCGCGCCGCACCGCTACACGGCCGCCATGGCAGCCGACATCGAGGCACGCTGGCAGGACTTCTGGGACGCCGAGGGCACCTACGGGGCGCCCAACCCCAAGGGCGACCTGGCGGGCGACGCCGAGCTGGTCGCCAGGCCCAAGAAGTTCATCATGGACATGTTCCCCTACCCCTCCGGTGCGGGCCTGCACGTCGGCCACCCGCTGGGCTACATCGCCACCGACGTCTACGCCCGGTTCCAGCGCATGACCGGCCACAACGTCCTGCACACCCTGGGCTTCGACGCCTTCGGCCTGCCCGCCGAGCAGTACGCCGTGCAGACCGGCACGCACCCGCGCGTGTCCACCGAGGCCAACATCGAGAACATGAAGGCCCAGCTGCGCCGGCTGGGCCTGGGCCACGACAAGCGCCGGTCCTTCGCCACGATCGACCCGGACTACTACAAGTGGACCCAGTGGATCTTCCTGCAGATCTTCAACTCCTGGTACGACGACGAGGCGAAGAAGGCCCGTCCGATCGCCGAGCTGATCGCCCGGTTCGAGTCCGGTGAGCGCGCGGTCCCGGGCACCACGCGCGCGTGGAGCGAGCTGACCGCCGCCGAGCGCGCCGACGTCCTGGGCGAGTACCGCCTGGCCTACGCCTCCGACGCGCCGGTCAACTGGTGCCCCGGTCTGGGCACCGTGCTGGCCAACGAGGAGGTCACCGCCGACGGCCGCTCCGAGCGCGGCAACTACCCGGTCTTCAAGGCCAAGCTGCGCCAGTGGAACATGCGCATCACCGCCTACGCCGACCGGCTGCTGGAGGACCTGGAGGAGCTGGACTGGCCCGAGGCCATCAAGCTGCAGCAGCGCAACTGGATCGGCCGCAGCGAGGGCGCCCGCGTCGACTTCCCGATCGACGGCGAGCGGATCACGGTCTTCACCACCCGCCCGGACACTCTGTTCGGCGCCACCTACATGGTGCTGGCGCCCGAGCACCCGCTGGTCGAGAAGTTCACCCCCGAGGCCTGGCCCGAGGGCACGCACGAGGTGTGGACCGGCGGCCACGCCACCCCGGCCGAGGCCGTCGGCGCCTACCGCGCGCAGGCCGCCTCGAAGTCCGACGTGGAGCGCCAGGCCGAGGCCAAGGACAAGACCGGCGTCTTCATCGGCGCCTACGCCACTAACCCGGTCAACGGTGAGAAGGTCCCGGTCTTCATCTCCGACTACGTGCTGATGGGCTACGGCACCGGCGCGATCATGGCCGTCCCGGCGGGCGACCAGCGCGACTTCGAGTTCGCGCGCGCCTTCGAGCTGCCGATCCACTGCATCGTCGAGCCGACCGACGGCCGCGGCACCGACACCTCGACGTGGGAGGACGCCTTCACGTCCTATGACGCGAAGATCATCAACTCGTCCAACGACGAGATCAGCCTGGACGGCCTGGGCGTCGCCGAGGCCAAGGCCCGCATCACCGGGTGGCTGCAGGACAAGGGCATCGGCGAAGGCACCGTCAACTTCCGCCTGCGCGACTGGCTGTTCAGCCGCCAGCGCTACTGGGGCGAGCCGTTCCCGATCGTCTACGACGAGGACGGCACCGCCCACGCGCTGCCCGAGTCGATGCTGCCGCTGGAGCTGCCCGAGGTCGAGGACTACAGCCCGCGCACCTTCGACCCGGACGACGCGGACACCCAGCCCGAGACGCCGCTGTCGCGCAACGAGGAATGGGTCAACGTCACCCTGGACCTGGGCGACGGCCCGAAGAAGTACCGCCGCGAGACCAACACCATGCCCAACTGGGCCGGTTCCTGCTGGTACGAGTTCCGCTACCTGGACCCGCACAACGACGGGCAGCTGGTCGACCCCGAGATCGAGCAGTACTGGATGGGACCGCGCGAGGGCCTGCCGCACGGCGGTGTCGACCTGTACGTCGGCGGCGCCGAGCACGCCGTGCTGCACCTGCTGTACGCCCGCTTCTGGTCCAAGGTCCTGTACGACCTGGGGCACGTCTCCTCCGCCGAGCCGTTCCACAAGCTGTTCAACCAGGGCATGATCCAGGCCTACGTCTACCGCGACAGCCGGGGCATCGCCGTGCCGGCCGCCGAGGTGGAGGAGCGCGACGGCGCCTACTACCACGAGGGCGAGAAGGTCAGCCGCCTGCTGGGCAAGATGGGCAAGTCCCTGAAGAACGCGGTGACCCCGGACGAGATCTGCGCCGAGTACGGCGCCGACACCCTGCGCCTGTACGAGATGGCCATGGGTCCGCTGGACGTCTCCCGCCCGTGGGACACGCGCGCGGTGGTCGGCCAGTTCCGGCTGCTGCAGCGGCTGTGGCGCAACATCGTCGACGAGAACACCGGCGAGGTCACCGTCACCGGCGCGGAGCCGGACGAGGAGACCCTGCGCGCCCTGCACAAGGCGATCGACGGCGTCCGCCAGGACCTGGAGGGGCTGCGCTTCAACACGGCCATCGCCAAGGTCACCGAGCTGAACAACCACCTGACCAAGGCCGGCGGTGCCCTGCCGCGGTCCGTGGCCGAGCCGCTGGTGCTGCTGGCCGCGCCGCTGGCCCCGCACATCGCCGAGGAGCTGTGGCGCAGGCTGGGCCACACCGACTCGGTCGTCCACCGCGACTTCCCGGTCGCCGACCCGGACTACGTGGTGGACGAGACCGTGACCTGCGTCGTGCAGATCAAGGGCAAGGTCAAGGCCCGCCTGGAGGTGCCGCCGGCCATCTCCGAGGAGGAGCTGGAGAAGGTGGCCCTGTCCGACGAGAAGGTCGTCGCGGCACTGGACGGCGCGGGCATCCGCAAGGTGATCGTGCGCGCCCCGAAGCTGGTCAACATCGTTCCCGCGTGACGACCGGACGCCGGGCGCGTCCGGCATCGGGGTAGTCCCCTACGGGCAGGTTCGGGGTTCTTCCGGAACTCCGGGCCTGCCCGCTGCGTTTACCGTGGAGAGCGCAGAGGCTTGTGCCGGGCCCGCGGAGGAGGAGCGTCGTGGAAGCAGTGATCGCCGTGTTCGCCCTGCTCTTCGTGCTGTTCATCGGCCTGGGCGCGTACGCCACGGTCAGAGCGGTCGGTGCCGCCAAGCGCGGCGTGGACCGGACCATCGCGCAGGCCCGCCGCACGGTGGAGGACCACACCCTGCGCGCCAAGTCGTTCACCCTGACCGGCCCGGCCGCCGAGATCGCGCAGCTGCGGCTGACGCTGCGCACCTCCATGCGGGCCACCCAGGACGTGCTGCACGCGGGCGCGGCCGAGGACGAGTCGCTGAAGGAGTCCCTCAGCCTCTTCGGGCGGCTCAGCGCGCACGGACACGAGCTGGACGCCGACCTCAGACGCCTGGAGTCCGAGCCGGACCGGGCCGAGCTCGCGGCCCGGGTGCCCGAGCTGCGTGCCCGCACCGAGCGCGTCACCCGGTCCGCGGACTCCCTGCGCCGGGCCGTCCGCGACCGCGCCCGCCGCTTCGGCGACGACGACCTGAGCGCGCTCAGCAGCCAGATCGACATCGAGGCGGACGCCCTGCGCCACTGGACCCCGGCCGGCCCCGCCCAGACACCCCCTGAGCGGACCTCCGGGGAGCCGGCCCCGCAGGCGATCACCCCGCCCTCGCGGCGTCCCGCCCACCCCTGGCAGAAGAAGCCCCGCCCCGAGAGCACGGCTTGAGCACACCCCGCGGGCATCGCGGCACAGGGGCCGGGCTGCCGCGCGCGCACTACGGCAGGTAACCTCCAGCTCATGTCCCGCCATGTCGCGATCGTCACCGATTCAACGGCCTACCTGCCGCCACGGACGATGGAGCGCCACGGCATCACAGCGGTACCCCTGACGGTGGTCCTCGGCGACCGGGCCTTCGAAGAGGGCACCGAGATCTCCACCCGTTCCCTGGCCCAGGCGCTGCAGAAGCGGCGCGCCGTCACCACCTCGCGGCCGAGCCCCCAGGTGTTCGCGGAGACCTACCGCCAGGTCGCCGAGTCCGGCGCGAGCGGCATCGTCTCCCTGCACCTGTCCGCCGAGCTGTCCGGCACCTACGACGCGGCGGTCCTCGCGGCCCGCGAGGCGCCGGTGCCGGTCCGTGTGGTGGACACCGGCATGGTCGCGATGGCGCTCGGCTTCTGCGCGCTCGCCGCCGCCGAGGTCGCGGAGGCCGGCGGCACCGTCGACGAGGCCGTCACGGCCGCCGAGAAACGGGCCGCGGGCACGTCCGCCTACTTCTACGTCGACACCCTCGACTATCTGCGCCGCGGTGGCCGCATCGGCGCCGCACAGGCCCTGCTCGGTTCCGCGCTCGCCGTCAAACCCCTGCTGCAGCTGGACGGTGGCCGCATCGAGCTGCTGGAGAAGGTCCGTACGGCGTCCAGGGCGATCGCGCGCCTGGAGGAGATCGCCGCCGAGCGGGCGGGCGGCGCCGAGGTCGACATCGCCGTCCACCATCTCGCGGCCCCCGACCGCGCCGCCGCGCTCGCCGACCGGCTGCGGGTCCGGGTGCCGGGCCTGGCCGCCCTGCATGTCAGCGAAGTCGGCGCGGTGATCGGGGCCCACACCGGGCCCGGGCTGCTCGGCGCGGTGGTCTCGCCCCGCTGACGTCTCACTCGTGTGGGTGGCGGAGTTTTCCACAACGGGGCGCTGATCCCCGGAAATTGACCAAGATCATCGCGAGGCGGGGGATTCCTCCATCCTCGTCGCATGGCACTTCGATCACGTTCACGCACCGCCACCGCGACCAGCGGCCCCGGCCGCGGTCCCGCCTCCGACGGCCGTGTCCGCCACCGCCGTGGCGTCGGCCGCCGCCTGGGCGACCACCCGCCGGCACCGGGTGAGGAACTGCGCCGCCGAGCGGAGCTCCTCTTCGGCGAACGAGCCGTGCGCCGCCGGGAGTCGGGGAACGGCCCGCCGGACGGAGAGGGCCTCGCGAGCCAGGCGACCCCGGCCCTGGGCCCGCCGGCGACGGCGGCGGCGACGCCGGTCACGGGTCGGGCACCCCGGCCGAGCGCGGCGCAGGGACCTCCGAACACGGTGGCCACGGTGGTCAGTGCGTCACCCGGTCCGCCCGTGACCGCGACCGAGCCGACGCCGGCGCCGAGCCCGTCCACCGGTCCCGGACCGGCGGCCCCGGAAGGCCTCGGCGTCCCCGTGGAGTCGGAGGGCTCCACCGGCCCCGGCTGGCGGGAGCGGGCCGGGCTGGCGCTGCGGGAGCGGATGCCCGTGTGGCTGCAGGCGCGGTGCGGTGTGGAGCGGCGCGGAGTCGTGGCGCTCGCGGTGGTGCTCGTGGCCGCCGCCGTGTTCGCCGCGCAGCACTTCTGGACGGGCCGGACCCAGTCCGTGAGCGCCCCTCAAGTGGTGCGCGCCGAGGAGCCGTTCGCAAGGAAGGACGACGGCGCGAAGCACGGTGCGGCCGTGGAGCCCTCGGCGAAGCCCGGAGGAGAGATCGTGGTGGACGTCAGCGGCAAGGTCCGCACACCGGGGATCCGACGGTTGCCGGCCGGGTCCCGGGTGGCGGACGCGCTGCGGGCGGCGGGCGGGGTCCGGCCGGGCGTGAGCACCGAGGGGCTCAACCGGGCGCGCTTCCTGGTCGACGGCGAACAGGTGGTCGTCGGCGCACCCGCCGGGGCCGTGCCCCCGCCCGGCCCGGCGGACGGGGCGGCCTCCGGACCGGCGGGCCCCGGCCCCACGGCACCGGTGTCCCTCAACACGGCCACCGTGGACCAGCTCGACACCCTTCCCGGCGTCGGCCCCGTGCTGGCCCGGCACATCGTCGACTACCGCACCCGGCACGGCGGTTTCCGCTCGGTGGACGAACTGCGCGAGGTCAACGGCATCGGCGATCCGAGATGTCAATGCTAATCTACGAACCATGAAGCCAAGAGCCGCGATCCTCCTCGTGCGGATCTCTGACGACAAAGCTGGTGATGCTGCTGGGGTTGGACGGCAGGAAGATGACGGCCGCACCCTTGCTGACCGGCTCGGATGGACTATCGCCGAGGTCATCGTCGAGAACGACACGAGCGCCTACAAGAGGCGGAAGGTACGCCTTCCTGACGGTACGACAGCCCTCCGCACCGTGCGCCCCGGATTCCGAAGCGCGCTCGACAAACTGGCGTCGGGGGAGCGTGACGGACTGCTCGCCTGGGACCTCGACCGCACCGCCCGCGATCCCCGCGACCTCGAAGACCTGATCGACATCGTCGAATCACGCACTCCCCGCATCCCCGTCACGTCCGTCACGGGCTCGCTCAGGCTCGACACCGACGGCGACATCACCATGGCGCGCGTCCTCGTGGCTGTGGCCAACAAGTCGAGCCGAGACACTGCGCGCCGAGTCGCCCGGAAGCATGAGGCACTCGCCGCCGAGGGCAAGCCGGGCGGGGGAGGGTTCCGCGGCTACGGCTTCACTGCGGAAGGGCACCAGGTCGTCGAGGACGAGGCGAAGGTGCTGCGGGAGATCGGCGCGCGCATCCTCGGCGACTGGGACGGCTGGACCGACGAGCAGAGGGGGCGCATCGACCCAGAGCTCGGCGAGAGCCTGCACTCCATCGCCGAAGACCTCAACCATCGGGAAGTGCCTACCGCTACGGGCGTGCCCTGGTCTGGCCGCAGCGTCGGCTCCGTGGTCTCCAAGGCATCCGTCGCGGGCCTGCGCTCGCACAAGGGTGAGGTGGTAGGGCCGGCCGTCTGGGACGCCATCATCCCCAAGGACCGATGGGAAGAGATCTGTCTGCGTCTCGCGCAGCGGGCCGGTACGACAGATCTGACGCTGCAGCGGTGGCTCAACGGGGTTCTGCGCTGCTCCAAGTGCGGCCGGATGCTCGAGGGTTCGCACGGCAACGGCGGCCCTCGCTACTGGTGCGCCACGCCCCGCGGCGGCTGCGGGAAGATCGCGGTCAAGGCGTCGTTCGTCGAGGACGAGGTTGAGCGCCAGGTTCTCGACCTGCTGTCACGTCCGAAGATCCTGCACCGGCTGCAGCGGGTCGCCACGACTGAGGTGTCCGAGACTGCCCGTCAGGAGCTCGCAGAAGACGAAGAGCAACTGAAGGAGCTCGCCCGCATGTGGGCGAAGCGCGAGATCACGTTCGCCGAGTACAGGGAGGCCCGATCTCTCATCGACGAACGCGTGAAGGCGTCGCGCGCCCTGGTCGTGTCCGCTACCCCGCGGATTCTTCGCGGCCTGCTTGCTGGCGACGTTCAGGCCGGATGGGAGCGGCTGACCCCAGCAGACAAGCGTGAAGTCATCCTCGCTCTCATCCCTGGGTACGACGTCCTGCCGCACGATCGCAGCTACGGGAACAAGTTCAACCCGGATCGACTCGTACCGATCAAGTCCAAATAGCGAAGCCCCCGGCGCAGGCCGGGGGCTTTTTGCTGCAGTGGGTCAGCCCTTCCCGCGCGACGCTGGCGGCAGGAACCCGCGGAGCCTCGCCTCTCTCACCCATCCGTGAACGGTAGGTGGCTTCACGCCAGCGTCCGCCGCCATGGCGGCCACGGGATGCGGCACGATCGCGGCCCACGCCTTGTAGTGCTCGGCGACCAACTGGGCGAACTCTTCCGGGGCCCTGCCGCCGCGCTCCAGTTTGGGGAGACCCCTGATCTCCTCGCGGGCGGCCTCGCTCTTCGTCAGATTCCAACTGTTCTCGAGCGCCCGGACCGGCACCGACTTGAGGCGGTCCGTCGTGATCGCGTCGTCGAGCACCAGAAGACCGGACATGACCAGACGGCCGTCCTTGCCCTCAGTGAACTGCGCGGCAGCTCGCTTGAACGGCGCCTTCTCTGACACCCACGACCGCCACATGCCGCCGAAAGCCCTGGTGAGGGCCGTTTCGATCTGGCCCTCATCCATGTCCTGCCACTGATCAGCCATGCCGGAACGGTACGGGCGTCCACTCGTGTGCGTCAACGTCCGTGAGTGTGTACATGAGACTCCGTGGACTTAGGCATGATCTCGCGTGTACTCTGCCGAGAACGGGCCATGAGGCTCCGTGGACTCATTGGGAGGGATCCATGGTCGAGAAGATCGGCATGTCCGTGGACGACACCGTTCAGGCATCCGGCCTGAGCAGGTCGAAGGTCTACGAGCTGATCCGCTCCGGTGACCTCCAGAGCGTCAAGGAGGGAAGCCGGCGGCTGGTCATCGCTGCCAGCGTGCGCGCCTACTTCGAGCGTCGCCTCGAAGAGCAGAGCGGGCGTGCGGCATGAACAACCCTTTGGCCGACGCGATCGGCGAACCCACCGACGAGCAACTGCGGCGCATAGCGGCCCTGATGGGACTGCGACAGCTGCCGGAAGAGCCCCCGCAAGAAGGGCAGCAGGCTGCATGACCACAAACGCGGAGAGGGTGCCGTTCGGACCGGCACCCTCTCAGGAAAACCTCGCGGCGGGCGAAGCTGAGCCCACCGTATCGCAGGCAGGCCCGCCATGCGTAGCGGGTCGACTCGACACGTACCGGTCGCGCTCCGCCAGGTTTCACAGGCAGGTCAAGGTCGAGCGCTGCCCGCGCTGCGGCCACCCCCACCTGCACCGGGCGCCGTTGGCCCTGGTGGCGTCCGTCCTGAAGCTCGCACCGTGCGGCCTCGAGTACGTCGTCGTCCTGCGCCCGCAGGCGGTGACAGCATGACCAGGCTCAAGACGGCATCCGCGCTGGCCGACAACAGCGTGACCGGCGAGTGGCTGAAGACCCAGTTCGGGCAGGCCGGCGGCCTCATCGCCCTCAGCTGCGTGGGCGACTGGTCCGGCGTGCAGGTCGAGTCCGTCGACCAGGCGCTGAACGTCATCTCCCGCTGGAACGGCCAGGGCGTGACCGGCATCTACGCCCGCGCGACCACCGTGCGGGAACGGCTCGCCCCGGGGAAGCGCGGGGGCGCGGCCGACACGCACACCCTGATCGACATGTGGTCGGACATCGACATCGCCGGCCCCGGGCACAAGGACCAGCGCCTGCCCGTCGACGACGACCAGGCGCTGAAGGTCTACACCGAGTCCGGCCTGCCGCCGCACACGCAGCTCATCCATTCCGGTGGCGGCCTGTACGTGCGGACCAGCTTCACCGTGCCGCTCATCGTCGGCGAGGACGTCGACCTCGAGGAAGCCGCGCGGCTCGCCGCGGACTGGCAGCGCGTCCTCGGCCTGTCCGCTGAGCGGTTGGGAGTCAGCTACGGAACCGGGGTCGGAGACCTCTCCCGCGTCCTGCGCGTCCCCGGCACGGTCAACCGGAAGATTGTCACCGACCCGCGGCCCTGCAGGGTCATCGAGACGGGCGGCCCCCGCTACAGCTTCGCCGAGCTCCGCGAGACCGTCGACGGGCTGCTGCCGAAAACGCCGAGCCCGCGACGCTCTGACAAAACTGACACAACTCCGGTGGCGTCTCGTCAGACGGACCGCAAGCAGGGTTCTGTCAGTTCTGTCAGTGGGAATCGGGGACCGCTCGGCATCCTCGGCGAACACAACGCCGTGCCCGACGTGCTGCAGGCGGCCGGCTGGACGTACCGCGAGCAGGCGCCCGGAAGCTGCGGCTACTGCGGCGGCTCCGACCAGCTCTGGAGCTATCCCGGCTGGGACGCCCACACCTCCGGGACCGGCGCCAACGTCCACAAGGACGGTGCGGCGATCACCGTGTGGTCCGAAACCCCCGGGCTGCCTACCGGCCACGTGATGAGTGCCGGCCAGCTGTTCGCGCATCTGCACCACAACGGCAGCGAGTCCGAGGCGGCCCGGGACATCCTGCGCGCTGCGCACGGCCGGTCGTCGACCTCGGCCGCCGCGGCGCTTCCTGCCGAGGTTCTGGCCGAGGTCCGCGAAGCGACCACCGAGAGGACCCGAGTGCCTGACAAAACTGACGCAACCCGTGCCGGGGACCACGATGCGGACTACGACGGCAGTTCTGTCAGTTCTGTCAGTGGAGTTGAGCCCGCGTGGGATGCCCCTGTCCCCATCGACCGGCCGCCCCTGCCTGGCTTCCCCCTGATGCTGCTTGGCAAGAGCCTCTCCGGCATGGTCGAGGCGGTCGCAAAGGCCACCCAGGTGGCGCCCGACCTGCCGGCGATGATGGCGCTGCCGTGCATCACCGCAGCCATCGGCGGACGCGCTTACGTGCGGATCCGGCCCGGCTGGAGTGAGCCCGTCACCCTGTGGACTGTCGGCGTCGCCCTGCCCGGCGAGCGCAAGACCGGCGTAGAGGAACGGCTCACCGGCCCTCTGCGCGAGGAAGAGATCCGGTTGCGCGCCGAGACGGAACCCGTCATCGAGCAGACGAAGCAGCGCATCCGCATCGCCGAGGAACGGCTGAAGGACGCCGAGAAGAACGCCATCAAGGCAAAGCCCGAGAATGCCCAGCTGGCGGCCGATGACGCGGTGATCGCATTGAAGTCGCTTCAGGACATCGGCCAGCCTCCCGCGCTTCCCTCGCTGTTCTGGGGAGACATCACGCCGGCCGCGATGCCGGTGAAGGCCTCCGAGAATGCGGGACGCGGCGCCGTCCTCGACAGCGAGGGCGTGTTCTTCGCGAACGTCACCGGACGCCGGTTCGGAAACGGCTCGCCCGATACGACGTTCGCCCTGCAGGCCTACGACGGCAAAGCCGTACCGGTTCACCGTGTCCAGCGCGGCAGCACCGAGCTGACGGCCGCGCACCTGACGCTCGGTCTGCTGGTGCAGCCCGTCATCCTGCAGGGCCTGGCCCGCAGCGAGGACGACGAGGTTCTGCACAACGGGTTCGTGCAGCGGCCCCTCTACAGCTACCCCGAGTCGAATCTCGGGCAGCGCGACCCGAGGGCGGCCGTGCCCGTGCCGGACACGATCGAGGCCGACTACAGCCTGCGCATCAAGAACCTGGTGTCGAAGCTGTGGGAGGCCGAGGCGCCGCGCGTCCTGGCCTTCACGCCGGAGGCCAATGAGTTCATGTACCGGTTCGAGGAACACCTCGAGCCGCGTATGGGGAACCTCGGTGACCTGCGCTCGATCATGTCGTGGGCGTCGAAGCTGCCGGCGAAGCTCGCGCGCATCGCGGCAGCGCTGACCCTCTATGACAATTCTGACGCAACCGAGGTCACCGGCCCGTACATCGCTGCGGCCATCAGCATGGCGCCGTACTTCATCGCGCACGCCCGTCTCTGCCTCGACCTGATGGGCGCCAACCGGGACGCCCAACTCACCCCGGGTCGTGACGTACTGACGTGGCTGCGAAGCCGAGAGAAGCCCGCAGAGCCCTTCTCCCTGCGCGACGTACAGCGCGGCGTCCAGAAGAAGTGGGCCCTGGACGGCGGCGCCGACGCCATCCACGCAGCCGTCAACCACCTGGAAGACCTCGGCTGGGTCGCACGGAAACCCGACCCCGACAGGGAGGGCAAGACCGGTCGCAAGCCCTCTCCGAAGTACGACGTGCACCCCTGGATTTACGACCCGCCCAAGGAGTCAGCGTGACCGCCCGCCACTTCCTCACCGACGAACAACTCGACGAGATCATGGGCACGATGCCCGGGCCGGACGCGCTGCCCGTCGCCACGCTCGACCAGCTGCAGGCGGCCACCCGCGAAGCCAGCGCCCTCGGCCAGAACATGGCCCTAGCGGCGATCGCCCGCGGCGGATGGGCCTTCCTCGGTGACGCCCCGAAGGACGTCGCCCTCATCCGGCGCATGGTCAAGCCCAGACTGCGGATGCTGCTCGCCGCCTTCAGCACCGGCCACGTCACCCACCTGTGCGATCACACACGGCAGATCCGCCCCGTGCTCATCCTGTGCGACCCGCCGACCCTCGTCTGCATGCAGCCCGCGTGCATCACCCGCCTGCAGCAGAGCCGAGAAGCCACCCAGTTCCTGTGGGACCACCACTGCGACTGCTGCGGCCAGCACACCGAGACCGTCACCCCGCACCTGACCTCCCTCGGCCCGCTCAGCATCAGCGGACACCTGTGCCGCGCCTGCACTGCCCTGATGGCAGAGGACGCCGTACAGGCCGCCGAGTACGTCCACGCCATCACCCGCAAGAGCCCGTGCCCTTGCGGCTCCGGCCGGCGCTACAAGCGCTGCCACGGCCGACAGGAGACCCCATGACCAGTCATGTCGACGCGGCCGTGGCCGCGCGCATAGCCGCGGCGAAGCAGAAGCAGGCACGGCGCAGGAGGCAGCGCGCCGAGCTGGCCGAGGCCCGCGCACACGGGCTGCAGGCCCGGCACACCGCCAAGCTCGCCCGCTGGCAGAAGGACGAGGACCCCGAGTGACCGCCCGCAGCCGCTGCGCCGTCTGCGACCGCCCGCTGAAGGCCGGACGCGGCAGGCCGTGCGTCCGCAGCTGCGGTGCCCAACTGTGCCGCGCACCTCACCGACCGCCGTGCAACGACCTGCACGGCGGCATGTGCCCGAACCTTCAACTCCCCGACCTCACGGAGACGCCATGACCACCGACGCTGTACAGCAGCTGGTCGACGACGCGCGGGACTCCACTCGCCGGGCGCCGGCCGGGGCAATCGCCCTGGCATTCGCTCCCCCCAGGAAGCCAGGGCAAGACGCCGACGCTCACGCCCGGTCCGTGGTCCAACTCTGGGACGACGAGCAACTGCAGGCGAGGCTGCTCCGGGACGTCGCACGCGAACCTTTCATCGACCAGGAACGCCTCATCCGGTATCTCCAACGCGCCAACCTGGCCACGAAACCAGCGGTTCTCTGGGAAGCGTTCACCAGCAACAGACTCGCCCCGGGCACGCTCACCCCAATCATCGGCGGCGCGTGGTGCTACTCCCTACCCGGATCCTTGCCGTTCGACCAATGGCGACAGCTGTTCGCCGAGGCCGGATACACCGACGACGGCCACGCAGTCCCGCGCCCCCGCAAGCCTGTCGAACTCTGGCGAGGCGCACCGACAGCCACCCGGGCAGGCCACTACTGGACCTCCCACCGCGCCTACGCCGAGCGCTACGTCACGGCCCGGACCGGCCAGCTGTGGCGCACCCTCGCCCCGCCCACAGCCCTCATGTGCCGCGCGACCGCCTGGTCCACCGACGGCTTCGACGAATACGCCGTCGACACCCGCGGACTGACCATCACGCCAGCCACCTGACGTTCGTCGACTGAACAGGAGACCCCCATGAAAGCCGAGCACTACGCGGCCATGAAGGAAGTCGTCGAGGCGATTCCCGAAGCGGACGGCCCCCAGTCCGAGCTCGTCCCCGACGGCTACTACGCCCGCGACAACACCCCCACGTGGGAAGTCGCCGACGCCCTCGCGCAGTACGGCCGCCACACCGGCGCATACCGCCCCGAACACTGAGGAGACCACCATGTACGACGTCGTCCAGGACCTCAACGACAGCGGCACCACCGCTCTGCTCGGCAACGCCCGCTTCGGCTACCACACGCTGCCCGACGCAATGCTCGACGACTACGCGGCCGTCGAGCAGTACCTCGAAGCCCACCGCGACGGACGCAGCCAAGTCCACCTCAACGCCAAGCAGCAGCGCGAGATCGAGCCCATGGCCAGCAAGGTCATCGGCTTCCTCGCCTGGGGCGGCGCCAACCAGGTCATCACCCAGCACCTGCAGCCCGCACTCGCCGAACTCCTCGACCAGGTCCGCGCCGACCGCCAGACCGCAGCCAAGTACGCCATGCAGGAGACGCCCAGCATCGACATGCTCGAGCAGCCCGACGACGTGCGCGCAGCCATCGTCCGCCTGCACAGCCTCGTGCCCCGCTACGGCGCCCTGCGCACCAGCTGGGAGATCTGTCGCCGCCGCTCGATGCAGGAGACCAGCGACCCGCTCGGCACGCTGAGCCCGCTCGCCGAGGTCGCCAACATCGTCGACCTGCACGCCGACTGGAGGAAGTCCCACGCCGGCCAGGCCCCGTGGCCGTGGCACTCCCACAACCTGCACATCAAGCTCGGCTGGCTCCTCGACAACGGCGGCAAGATCTGGCTGCCCACCGCCGACCAGCAGACCGAGGCCTACCACCGCTACCACCCGCAGGCCATAACCCGCGCCCGGGTCGCCTGACACCCACAGACCGGCGGCCGGCGCGGGGCCCTACTCCTCCTCTGCGCCGGCCGCCACCCTCCGTGACCAGCGAGGACCCAGAGGGGTGGGGAGGGACGGTCCAGGGCGTCGCGCTCCGGACCGCCGGGGAGGGCTGTCGCTGGTCGCGATCCCAGATAGACCAAGCCGGTTTCCGGCCCATAGCTGATCAGTAACGGAAAGTGAGGTGTCTCGGATGCCCGGACCCCTGCCGAATCCAGGGAAAGACCGTTCCCGGTACACCGCCAGCCGCAGTAGCGAGCGAGCCGGCGGGAACCGTCGCCGGATCGTTCTGCCGCCCGTATGTACCGACCCCGTGCCCGACCTGCCGCCCGGCCGTGACTGGTCGGATGCCGAGCGGGAGATGTGGGAGATGCTGTGGGAGGGCCCGCAGGCCAACGAGTGGGACGACTCGTTCATCATGGCCGTGGCCATGTACGTATCCCACACGTTCGCGGTGTTCAGCTCGCAGGCCTCGGCCTGGCACGCGCAGGAAGCGCGGCATCTGGGCGACCGCCTCGGCCTCACACCGCAGGGCATGGCGGCGCTCGGCTGGCAGTTGCCGCCGTCGGCGCCGGCCCCGGTGGTGCCGCTGCGGGGGGCGTGATGGTGTCGGCCCGGCGTGCGGCCCGTATGGCGGAGGCCGCCGAGGTGGTGCCGGTGTCCCCGGCACCGAGTTGGGAGCTGGCGGACTGGCTGGACCCTGACGAGAAGCCGCCGCCCTACTGGGAGAGTTCCCCCGTGTGGCTGTGGCAGGAGATTCGGGCTCGTCGCCGTCGCCAGGCTGCCCGTAAGCGCTGGCTGGCCGAGAGCGGGCAGTCGGATGCCCGACCGGGGATGGTGAGCCCCTGATGGTTTCCGAGCGCCGCAGGGCGCGTATGCAGCCTGCCGCGGAACCTGTTGGAGACGTCCCGGACTGGGTGTGGGGTGATGAGTTCAGGGCGCGGCGCTGGGTCCGCGACCATGGCGGCTCTGTCGAGGGCCGCTACGAGGCGTACCAGGAGTGGCGTGAGCGGTGCCGCCGGTGGCTGAACGAGCGTGGCCTGGTCATCGACGGTGTGAACGTGCAGTACCACGAGTTCAAGCGGATCGAGCGCGAGGAACCGCACCGCATCCTGCGCCGGCCGCGGCCGTCCTAGGCTCGAGAGGCGCTGAGGTTTTCGTAGTGGTCGCACAGTGCGTTGACCGAGCGGGCCAGTTTCATGGTTACGGACATGCGCACGGGCGGGTAGTCGCCGACGCCCAGCCGCAGCCGCATGGTGGCCTCGCGCGCTCCGGCCAGCGCGCACGCCCTGGGTACGTCGTCCTTCGGTAGGCCGAGGGTCATCGCCTCGATGACGGGGATGAGTAGCTGCAGGTGCCCGCGCAGGGTGAGCCGGAGCGTCTCCAGCTCGTCGGGGCCGATCGGTGCCGCGTCCTCGGCGAGCAGCCGGCGGGCCGTGGCGCGCATCGTGGCGATGTCCGGCGGAAGCTGGTCAAGCTCTTCGCTGGTAGTCGAACCTGTGGCGGGCGTGGCCATGCTGGCGCTCCTGTCGGCGTCGATTCCGAGCGTGTCCTAGGTCAGACCGTAGCGTGACCTAGGACAGGGCGCCACGTCGTGGCATCACTTCCCTCGCACGGATTACGCGTGTCCTAGTACAGTCGCCTGTGACCTAGGACGCGCCCCGCAGGAGACGCCATGCCGGACAACGAACACCCGTACATGCAGGTCGCCGAACGCATCCGGCGCCGCATCCTCGACGGCAAGCTGAAGGAGGGCGAGAAACTCCCGCCCGTCCGCGAACTGGCCAAGCAGGAAGGCGTATCCGTCGCCACCCTGGGACGCAGCCTCGACCAACTGCAGGTCGAGGGCTACATCACCACCTCACGCCGAGGAACGTTCGTAGCCAACGCCCCCGAGATCGCTCCGTCGGGGTACGACCGGATCACCCGCGTGCTGCGCACCGGCTCGATCCTCGCCGACGGCGAGACGATGATCGTGACGGCCGCCGAGCTGGTCAAGCCTCCGCAGTACGTGGCCGAGCTGTTCGACCTCGACGACGGCGACCAGGTGGTGCGCCGGCAGTGGCACACCGGCAAGGGCCAGCAGCGCACCGGTCTGTTCGTCACCTGGTATCCGGCGCACTTCGCCGCGGCCGTACCCGAGTTGCTGTCCACGTCACGGCAGTCGTCGCCCGGTCTGCTGCTGAAGATCCAGCAGGCCACCGGACGCCGTGTCCAGGCGGGCCGTGACGACGTCCACGGCCGGGACGCCGACGCCCGGGAGGCCAACTTCCTCGGGCTGCGGATCGGATCGCCCATCCTGGCCGGCGTACACCGGCTCTGGGACGACCAGGGCGTCATCGAGTACGGCGAGTGGTGCCTGCCGTTCCGGCTGGCGATCGGCTACGAATACAGCTTCGACGCCGCACCCGACGCGCCCTGAAAACACGCAAGGCCCCCGTCCTCTAGGCCTCGCGTCACCCCCTCTAGGGCCGCTACTTCGCAGGTCAGCGGCCACTACACCCCCCTATATGCGAATAGCGGCCCCCCTCTAGATCCACCGGAGTGGATAGAGGGGGGCCGCGGGGTGTTCCGGGCGCCGATTGTAGAGGGGCGGGGGTCTACCGGGCGTCGAGCAGCTCGGGAGGAACGGCCGCCTCGAGGTCTTCGCGGCGGTAGCCGGCGAGGTTCTTCCCACCGATGTTCACCTGCTTCGTGGTCCGCTTCACGCCCGCCGCCTCCAGCTCGCGGGCCAGGCGCTCGGCGTCCCAGTCGCCATAGTCCTCGTCGAGGTTCTCCAGGCGCTGCAGCAGGTCGACGGTGTGCAGGCGGGCGGTGTGCCGCATCACGGTGAGGCAGTCAGAGAGCACGGGGGCGATGCTGACGCCGGCCTGGTCGGCCGCGGCGGTGACGTCGGCGACCGCATCGCCGGTGAGCTGGCCATTCTTCTGCCGCAGCACGCGGCCACGCTGGCACAGCTCGGCGAATGCCGGGCCGTCGAGGAAGTCGGCCCGCACCGTGACGAACGACGCCGGGCCGGTCACCAGGACACCGGTACCGCGGTGGTCCTCGGACAGCACCGAGGCGTCCGCGCCCTGCGCAGCCTTCCCCTTGCCCAGCACCATGTCAGAGCTGGTCTGGTCGACGACCTGCGTGCAGTACCGCAGGGTGATGATCTCCCGAAGCTTCGTCGGGACGCTCTCCGCGTCGGGCCGCTGGGAGGCGAAGTTGCTCACGAACCCGGCTGCCGGCCCACGGCGGGCGATCCGGCACAGGTCGTTGATGACCTGCTCCCGGTCGTCGCGCTCCATCGCCGTGAAGTATTCCTGCAGCTCATCGATTGTGACGAAGATGACCGGCAGGTTGTACCGCTCCACGATCCCCGGGGTCAGCTTGCCCTCGGGGCAGACGGAGACGGGCAGGCCGCGCAGCAGCACGAACCGGCGCTCCATCTCTGCCAGCAGCTCCTTCAGCATCGCCTTCAGCGCCTCGACGGCGTCGTCCTCGGCGCCCATCACCAGCCGGTGCGCAACGGCCTTCATCGGCATCCAGTCGGCGCCGCCCTTGCCGTCGGCGACGTAGTGCCTGACGAAAGGGTCCAGCAGCCCGGCCGCGGTCATCAGGCGCTGCGTGAACGTCTTGCCGCGGCGGGGCAGGCCGCCGAAGAACAGGGACTGCCACATGACCGGAACAGTGATCCGGGCACCGCGGGCGTCCTGCCCGAACGGGATCGGATCCCACACGCTGAACGTCTCGGCCTTCTCCAGCGGAGACTTCACCGGATCGCCCAGGTAGGGGTCATCGTCGGCGACCCACAGGGACACCCGTCCGGCGTGGCCGCCGCCGGCAGCGCGGACACGGCTCATGATGACCTGGATCTCGTCGACGCCGAGCTCGGCGGCGATCGCCGTGCGCTTCGCGAGGACGTCGGCAGCGGTCTTCCCGCCGCCCTTGGGCAGGTCGAAGATGACGGACCAGCCGCGGCCGTCCCTCACGGGACCCATCACACAGGTGACGCGCGGGCCTTCGTCGTCGCCCTTGCCCTGCTTGAGCAGGCCGGCCGCCCGCAGGGCGTCGTTGAGCTGCTGCGCGGACATGTCCACCCGCAGCGGCGGGGTCGGGTTGTCGAGCAGCTGCGCGCCCTCGCCGCGCCCCAGGTGGGCGAGCGGCACCACGACGGCCGCAGCCATCGCGGCCTGTACGAGCGGCGGCGCCAGCTCCCAGCCGACAGCCGTGGCGGCGACGGCAGTTGCTGCAGCTCCCCACCGCCAGCGGCGGGCCACGGTGCGCTCGCGGTGCAGCAGCGCCAGGCGGACGGCCAGGTCGACGTCTTCCGGCTGCGCCTTGACCTGGGCACGCAGGGCTTTGACGGCCGCGCTGCGGTCGGATGCGGCGAGGGTGGGCCACAGGCCGCGAACGGCCCGCCACATGCCCTTGAGAGCCAGCCACGCCATGCGGAACGCGTACTTCGGGACGCGCAACGCGTGGTACTGGCAGTGCCACACGCACAGTCGCCCGAACGCGGTGACGTTCGCCTGGATGGACTGCGCCGACCGGGCCCACACCGGGAGGATCGGCACGTCGGGCACGGTCAGCCAGTCGGCGAGCGGGTTGTTGGGCTGGTCGACGGCCTCGACTTCCGGCGCCTCGACGGCCTCCGGCTCAAGCTCGGGTTCCCACTTGACCAGGGTCACCTTCGGCTTGGCGTGCCCGTTGACGACGGGCGACGGCAGGGTCTCCGTCATGATGATGGTTCCTTCTCTCTGCGGAGTGATGGGAGGCACGGGGCGGCCGGCTGTCCTTGGCCGGTGACGGCCGCCCCGTGGCGTAGCTACTTCCTGCGGGCCTTGGTGCGGTCGTCCTCGCGGGCCTGCGCCTTCTCGCGGATTCGGTCGGCCTGCTTCTCGAGGGCCGCGGTCGGCTTGCCGTAGGCGCGGCGTCGCTCGATGCGGAGACCGAGGGTGATGATCTGCGCGATCTCGCGGGCGTTGTACGGGTCGTGCTTGGAGACCGGCATGTCAGGCCTCCGGCTTCTCGGCGGCGGTCAGCTGGGCGGCGAGGCCGGTGTATGCGCGGGCCACGTCCGACCAGGCGCCGCTCGCGGTGGCGTACAGCGTCGTCCGCTGCATGCTCTCGGTCCCGTAGGCGGCGTCCGCGGCCTTGTTGGCGAGACGCTTGGCCGTGGCGGCGGCATCGATGGCCTCAGCGAGGGCCTGTTCACGAGTCATGGTCACTTCCCCTTCAGGTAGTCGCGGTACAGGGATCGGAGGATCAGCAGGCAGGCGGTCGCGCACGTGGCGCCGATGGCGATGGCGATGGCGAACAGGGCGCCGACCAGGCCGACGGAGACGACCACCCCGCCGATGACGACCCACTTCTTCGCGTCGAACGGCTGAGCCGGTGCGGCCGGCTGCGCGGGCTGCTGCTGGTTGAGCAGCTGCTGCGCGGCGAGGATCGCCACGATCTGCCGGGTCAGTTCGGTGTTGTCGGCGGCCTCGACGGCGTCGCGGGCGGCCTTCTCCAGGTTGCTCACGGCTGGCTCCCGCCCGGGCCGGCGAGGGCCTTCTCCCGGTCGTACAGGGCGTCGATGGTCTCCCACGACCCGGTCAGCTGGCGGGCGTTCATCTCGGCGCGCATGGCCTCCCGGAACTTCCGCTTCGACGGCGGCGGGTTCGTCGCGTACAGCTGCGCGGCGAGCAGCGCCACCGCCTGGTCGTTGGCGGCCTTCGCCGCCTGTGCCGAGGGCGTGCCGCCACCCGTGCCGGACGTGGCGTCACCCCCCGTGCCAAGTGCGGGAACACCCTCCGGCACGCCCCCGGCGAGGAGGGCGTTCAGCTCAGTGTCGGAGATGAGCCCGGGCAACTCCCCGGCAGGCTCCGGCAGGGGGTGCCGGTCGATGACCTCGGCGTACCGCTCGTAGGCGTCATGGGTGACCGTGACGGCCTCCGCCTCGGCCTCACGGGTAGCCTTCAGGATGTCGGCGGCGGCCTTCGTCTCGTCGGCGTGCGCCATGGCCACGGCACGGGAGACGGCGATGCGGTCACGGGTCGCGGCACGGGTCCGGTCGATGGCGGCCTGCGCCCGGGCACTGATCCGGGTACGGTCCCGGTCGATGGCCATCACCAGCGTCACCTTCGCCAGCACCGGGATCAGGGCGCCGACCACGGCGGCCAGGACGTCACCGGCAAGCAGCCCGCGGGCGGCCAGCACAGCGACCGTCAGGGGCAGGAACACCCAGCCGATCGCCTTCGGCAGCCGGGCGTTGGAGCCCTGCCGGCGGTGCGCGGTCTCCTGCGCCAGGGCGTACAGCCACACGGCGTCGTACAGAACGGCCACGCTGTACGCGAACGGCGGCGCAGCCTGGTCGGCGAGGATCCCGCCGATCGCGTCGACAGCCCACGCCACCGCGATCGCCGTGAGGACGGACGGCAGCACCCACGGCGCCGCCTTCTTCAGACGGTTCACTTCTTCCCGTCCTCTCGGAATCCGGCGTACTCGCCGGGCGGGTAGACGTAGTTGGTCAGGGCGCCCTCGGCGGCCACGGCGGCAGCGCCGAGCGTGGCGATCGCTGCGGCCGTCCCGGTGTGCCCGTGGTGCGCGGCGGCCTGCGCCAGCGTCGACGCGGCCTGGGTGGCGCGACGGGCCGAAGCCGGCGATCCGTCGCTGGTGTTCATCGCGCCGTACAGGGCGTCGCGGGCCCGGTCTCGGAGGCTCATTCGCCCAACTCCTTGGGGGCAGCACGGCGCACCACGCGGTGCGCGGCGAGGCAGACGCCCTCGAGGTCGCTGCGGTCGACGGCGTCGACCAGCGCGGCCATCAGGGCAGGTACAGGGGGGAGGGGCCGGGCCGACCGGCACACCGCACGCAGGGCGGCATGCTCGGTCGGCCGGCGCACCGGCCATTTGGCGGTCACGCGATCCCCTCCCGCAGGCGGATCGCCTCCACGGCCAGGGCCTCGACGCGGGTGGCGGCCAGGCGCAGTCCCTCAGCGATATGGCGGCCGTCCTCGGCGGCGAAGTCGCCCTCCGCCTCCAGCACCAGCGAGATCACCGGCACCAGCTCACGGAACGGCGCCCACGAGATGCACGCCGTCATGACCGGCACCCACTCGTCGTCATCCAGCGCCGTACCGGCCTTCACCCGCACGCTGTTGTGCGTGATATCGCCGCGGTACGTCTCGCCGTCCCGCTCGGAGCCGTGCCCCACACACCAGGCCGGGCACTCGACCTCAACCGGGCCGTAGTCGACCGTGTCCAGCGTCCACCGACGCAGGGCCGCGCTCACCGGCCCGCCTCCGGGTACGCCCGCAGAAGCGCCTCGGCGAGAGCATCCATCGTCGGCTGCGCCTCCGGCGGATACGCCGTCAGCTGGCCCTGCCGGACGTAGCGATCGAGCTCCACGATGGCCGTCGATGCGAGCCAGCCCTCGACCTCCGCGCGGGTCTCCTCGACCGTCAGCGAGTCGGCGCTGCGATCGGGGGCGATCTCCGTGAAACCGATCGAGAGGGCCGCCATCAACTGCTCACGCGACAGGGCGATCGCCACACGCACGATGACAGCCGGGTCGGTGTCGTAGACGTTGAACACCTCGGACGGCCCGTACACGGGCAGCTGCTCGCTCACACCGACCACCGCCTGCGGCGAGCCTTCGCGGCCAGACGGCGCGCGTCCCGCTTCGGCAGCTGGTCGACGTCGACCCGTTCACGGGTCCGGACGACGTTCCCGTTACGGCGCGGCATCAGACTGCACCGCCCTCGAGGCGAGTCGTGGTGAGCGGCGCCGACATCGGCGGTACGTCCACACCGAGCGCCTGGGCCAGCAGGTAGCGGGCGACGGTGTCGTGCTCCAGCTCGCTGCGGTCGCGCGGCATGGTCAGCAGCAGCTCACCGGTCTTCCGCTGGACGACCGCGCCGAAGAACTCCCGGTCGGTGATCTCGGAGTCGATGAGCGTGACGCCCAACTCGTTGACGAGCACGGGCAGCGGGGTGTCCATCAGGTGGTCGACGGACGGCTTCGCCTCGGCGCGCGACATGTCGGCGGCCGTCGGCTGCGAGGGGATGCTGGTCAGAGCGGCGATGTGCTGGCTGATGGCAGACTGTGCCATAGCGGTCTCCTGTTGCTGCAGGTAGATCCGTTAGGCCCCATCACGGTGCTGGTAACACCTGGTGGGGCCGCCGCACGTTCTGAGGTGCGGACTTTGCGGTTTGCTAGATACCCATAGAACCCTCGGCGACCGCCGCTTCACGGACCTGCGCGACCTGGTACGGCCATGAGCCGGGTGCTCGACGACGCGCGGCCGGGGGCGGAGGGAGCGGAAGCCGGCCCCAACCCCATGGACCTGCGTCTTGTGCCACCCGCGCTCGCGGCCTGGGCCACGGCGGCTCTGACACTGGACACACCGGCGGGCTGGACCACCGCGATCGCGGTCGCCGGACTGGCCGGCGGGGTCGTGCTGCTGTCGATACGGAAAAGGCCCCGGCGGAATCCGCAGGTCGTGCGCACCGGGACGGCAGGAGGGGGCCCGCTCGCCTGGGCCCGTGCCTCAGGGGCCGCCGTGCTGCTCTGCGTAGCCGCTGCCGCGGTGTCCGCCGGGCTGCACGGGGCGGACGTACGGCGCGGGCCGGTGCCCGAGCTGGCCCGGCGGTTCACGACCGTGACCGCCGAGGTCGAGGTGACCGGCGATCCCTGGCTGAGCCGGCCGCGGGTGCGCGGCGATCACGCGGCACCCGTGGCGGTGCTGGTCCGGGCGGAGGTGCGGCGCGTCGAGGAGAGCGAGGGGAGGAGCGTACGGACACGGACTCCGGTGCTGATGGTCGTCGACGCGGACGTCCCGGCGCCCGAGGGGAGTGTGGGGCAGCCGCACGGGGACGCGGTCCGGGGCGGGAGTTCCGGGTCGCAGCCGGTGCGGGCCGGCCCGGAGGGCACGAAAGGCCCGGCAGGCCGGAGAGCCGGGAGCGGGCGTGCGGCCTGGCTCGGGCTGTTGCCGTCGACGCGGCTGCGGGTGGGCGGGCGGTTGGCGCCCGCGCTCGCAGGTGGGGACGGGACCGCGGCCATGCTGCGGGTGCGCGGTCGGCCCGGGCCGCGGATCGTGGCGGGGCCGAGCGGGGCGCAGCGGCTGGCGGGGCGGCTCAGGGCCGGGCTGCGGGAGGCGACCGAGGGCCTGTCCGGGGACGCGCGGGCGCTGCTCCCGGGGCTGGTCGTCGGGGACACCTCACGGATCACGCCCGAGCTGGACGACGCTTTCAAGGAGACGGACCTCGCGCACACGCTCGCGGTGTCCGGCAGCAACCTCACCGTCCTGCTCGCCCTGCTCATCGGGCCGCCCGGCCTGGCCCAGCTGGTCGAACGCCGAGGGCTGGCGCCCCGCCTCGGGCTTTCGCTGCGCGGGACCGCCCTGCTCGCGGGGGGACTCACGCTGGGATTCGTCGTCGTGTGCCGGCCGGACCCGAGCGTGCTGCGGGCCGCCGCCTGTGGGGCGGTCGCCCTGCTCGCCCTGGCGAGCGGGCGCCGCAGATCACTGGTCCCGGCGCTGGCCACGGCCGTCCTGTTGCTGGTGCTGTACGACCCGTGGCTGGCCCGCGGTTACGGCTTCCTGCTCTCCGTGCTGGCCACCGGCTCACTGCTGGTGCTGGCGCCCGGCTGGAGCGAGGCGCTGCGCCGCCGCGGGATGCCGCCGCGCCTGGCGGAGGCACTGGGCGCGGCAGCCGCCGCGCAGGCGGTGTGCGCGCCGGTCGTGGCGGTGCTGTCGGCGCGGGTGAGCCTGGTCGCGGTGCCGTGCAACCTGCTGGCCGAGTTGGCGATGGCGCCGGCGACGGTGCTCGGGTTCGCGGCGCTCGCGGCCGCCCCGGTGGTGATGCCGGTGGCCAAGGCGTGCGCATGGTGCGCGAGTTGGCCGGCCGGGTGGATCGCCGGGGTGGCCCGGACCGGGGCGGCGCTGCCCGGCGCGGGGCTGGACTGGCCGGGGAGCTGGCCGGGGGCGCTGCTGCTCGCGGCGGTCACCGTGGCCGTCGTCCTGGCCGGACGGAGGCTGCTGCGGCACCCGTGGTGGTGCGGGGTGCTCGGGGTGCTGCTCCTGCTGGCGGTGGTGCGGCCGGTGCCGTTGACCCGCGTGATCACGGGGTGGCCGCCGCCCGGTTGGCGGTTCGCGATGTGCGACGTGGGGCAGGGGGACGCGACCGTGCTGGCGGCGGGCGAGGGCGCCGGGGTGGTCGTGGACGCCGGACCCGACCCGGAGCCGGTCGACCGCTGTCTGCGACAGCTGGGCATCACCCGCATCCCCCTCCTCGTGCTGACCCACTTCCACGCCGACCACGTGGCGGGCCTGACCGGTGTCCTGCGGGGCCGCCAGGTGGCCGCCATCGAGACGACGGGGTTCGAGGAACCGGCGGACCAGGCCGAGTTCGTCAGAAGGGAGGCGGCCGAACGGCACATCCCGGTCACACAGGCCGTCGCGGGCGAGGAGCGGCGCACCGGGCCGCTCGCCTGGCGGGTGCTGTGGCCCCCGCCGGGCACCGGGTCTCCCCAGGACGCGTCGGCAGGCCCGGCCGGGCCGGGTCCGGCACCGGAGCCGGACGGTCCGAACGACGCCAGTGTGGCGCTGCTGGTCCGCACGGGCGGCCTGCGGCTGCTGCTGCTCGGCGACCTCGAACCCCCGGCGCAGCAGGCGCTGTTGCGGACCCCGGCGGCGGCCGAGCTGGCCGGTGTGGACGTCCTGAAGGTGGCCCATCACGGCTCCGCCTACCAGGACCCCGAGCTGATACGGCTCGCGGCGCCCCGGGTCGCCCTCGTCTCCGTCGGCGCCGGCAACCCCTACGGCCACCCGGCAGCGGCCACCGTGGCCGCGCTGCGGGACGGCGGCGCGACGGTGCTGCGCACCGACCGGGACGGAGCACTCGCGGTCACGCTCAGCACAGGAGCGGCAGGCGGCGGGACCGGGAGAGCCGGCGGACAGGTGCGGGTGACGAGCGAGCACTGACGTGACACCGAAGGGAGAAAGCCACCGACAGACACCGGAAGCCGGCAGCAGACTGGGCGCATGGACTCAGCACAGGTCGACGCCTACCTCCGCCGGCTCGGGGCCGGACACCCGGCAGCGCCCACCGGCGAGGCACTCAGGGAGCTGCATCTGCGCCACCTGCGGACCGTGCCCTTCGAGAACCTCTCGATTCACCTCGGCGAGGAGATCGTGCTGGAGGAGGGGCGGCTGCTGGAGAAGGTGACCACGGCCCGGCGGGGCGGCTTCTGCTACGAACTGAACGGCGCCTTCGCAACGTTGCTCGCCGCCCTCGGCTACGAGGTGGAGCTGCTCGCGGGGCGCGTGTACGGCGACGAGGAGCGGCTCGGGCTTCCCTACGACCATCTCGCGCTGCGGGTACGGACGGCGGACGGGGCCGCCTGGCTGGCCGACGTGGGGTTCGGGGCGCACAGCCACTATCCGCTGGCGCTGGAGGAAGGGGTGGAGCAGAAGGATCCCGGCGGCACGTTCCTGGTGACGGCGGCCGGGCCGGACGCGGCCGGGGTGAGCGGCGGCGGCCACGCGGGCTCCGGTGACCTGGACGTCCTGCGCAACGGCAGCCCGCAGTACCGGCTGGAGACGCGGCCCCGGGCGCTCGGGGACTTCACGGCCGGTGCCTGGTGGCACAGCACCTCGCCCCTGTCGCACTTCACCCGGTCGCTGGTCTGCTCACGGATCACCGGGGACGGAGGGAGGATCACGCTCGGCGGGCGGACGCTCACGACGACGGCGGCCGACGGCACGCGCGGGACGCGGGAGCTGGACACGGACGAGGAGGTGCTGCGGGTGTACCGGGAGCGGTTCGGGATCGACCTGAGCCGCGTGCCGGCCGTGCGGGACCCGCACCAGGGCTCCTGATGCGTGGCCGTCCGCGGGTACGCGGTACCGGAGAATGGTCCCGTGAGCGATGTGCGACATGTGCTGGTGCTGCCCGACCGGGACGCCGCGGAGGAGGCGGCCGAGGCGCTCGGGGAGCGGTTCGGGACCGACGAGGAGCCCCGCCTCGTGCGGGACGCGCTGGCCGGCGAGGACGACGCCGAGGACGCCCAGTGGCTGCTGGTCCTGCGGGACGAGGCCGACAGGCTGGACCCGGCCGAACTGGACGCGTTCGCGGGGGAGTGGGACGGCTGGCGCGAGGAGCCGTGACCCCGAGACGCACTCCGGGCCCGGTCCGGGACCGCTCGGGGTGCGCGGGCCGCCTCGTTGTCGGTGCCGCGTGGGATGCTGTAGGCGATGGCCAGGAAGACTGCGAATGACGACCCTCTCGCCCCGGTGACGCTCGCCGTGGGCCAGGAGGACCTCCTGCTCGACCGTGCCGTGCAGGAGGTGGTGGCCGCCGCCAGGGCCGCCGACGCCGACACGGACGTACGCGACCTCACCCCGGACCAGTTGCAGCCCGGCACGCTCGCCGAGCTCACCAGTCCCTCGCTCTTCGCCGAGCGCAAAGTCGTGGTCGTACGCAACGCGCAGGACCTGTCGGCCGACACGGTCAAGGACGTGAAGGCGTACCTCGGGGCGCCCGCCGAGGAGATCACGCTCGTGCTGCTGCACGCGGGCGGTGCGAAGGGCAAGGGGCTGCTGGACGCCGCGCGCAAGGCGGGGGCGCGGGAGGTGGCCTGTCCGAAGATGACCAAGCCGGCGGACCGGCTGGCGTTCGTGAGAGGGGAGTTCCGGGGGTTCGGGCGGTCGGCCACGCCCGAGGCGTGCCAGGCGCTGTGCGACGCCATCGGCAGCGATCTGCGGGAACTGGCCTCGGCGGCCTCGCAGTTGGTCGCCGATGTGGAGGGCACGATCGACGAGGCGGTCGTCGGGCGGTACTACACCGGGCGGGCCGAGGCCTCCAGCTTCACGGTCGCGGACCGGGCGGTGGAGGGGCGCACGGCGGAGGCGCTGGAGGCGCTCAGATGGTCGCTGGCCACCGGGGTGGCCCCGGTGATGATCACCAGTGCGCTGGCGCAGGGGGTGCGGGCGATCGGCAAGCTGTCCTCCGCGCGCGGCGGCAGGCCGGCCGATCTGGCCCGTGAGCTGGGCATGCCGCCGTGGAAGATCGACCGGGTGCGCCAGCAGATGCGCGGCTGGACCCCGGACGGGGTCGCGGTGGCGATGCGCGCGGTCGCGGAGGCCGACGCGGGCGTGAAGGGCGGCGGCGACGACCCCGGGTACGCCCTGGAGAAGGCGGTCGTCACGATCGCCCGAGCCGCACGCTCCAGAGGCCGCGCCTAGGCCGGCCCGGCCGATCGCGCCCCGGTCCGACGCCCCGGCAGCCTGCCTGATGCCTCGCGCCCCTGCCCTATCCCGTCCTGTCCTGTCCTGTCCCGGTCTGTCCCAATCGTCAGGGCGGGGAATCGGCGGAGAATCGTATGTGTCAGCCGTCTTTCGCCGACGTACGGGAAGGTGGCGATCGCCATGGCTGAACACCCGCACGCACGTCTCGTCCGCGAGGTGTACGACGACTTCTCCCGCGCCGACCTGGACGGTCTGCTCGGGCTGATGACGGCGGACGTCACGCATCATGTGCCCGGCGGCCACCCGCTGGCCGGTGACTTCAAGGGCCGGGACGCGGTGCTGGGCATGTACCGCCGGCTCATTCAGGACAGCGGCGGCAGCCTGCGCGCCCGGCTCAGGAACGTGTTCGTCGACGGCCGGGGCCACGCCGTGGCCCTGCACCACATCACCGCGGAACGCGGCAGCCGGCATTACGCCGAGGACGGCTGCCTGGTGTTCCGCATCGTCGGGGACAAGATCACCGACATCGACGAGTGCGTGCCCGACATCGACAGGGACGACGACTTCTGGTCGTGAGCCCGGACGTGCCGAAGGCCCCGCCGCCCACCCCGGGGAAGGGAGGGCGCCGAGGCCTTCGGATCAAGCTGGACGGACTCGCACCCGCGTGGCGAACGCAGGCCGCGTGCGAATCCTGGGTGCCGGGCGGGAGCGGATGAGAGAGGGCCCGCTCTGGGTCCTTCCGGCGGTCAGATCAGAAAGGAGGTTCAGCCCTTGAGGGTCGTGACCTTGGAAGCAAGCGCCGACTTCTTGTTGGCGGCCTGGTTCTTGTGGATGACGCCCTTCGAGACGGCCTTGTCGAGCGCACGCGCGGCAGCGCGCTGCAGCTCGGTGGCCTTCTCGACGTCACCCGCGGCAGCGGCCTCACGGGCCTTGCGGATCGCGGTCTTCAGGGAGGACTTGACGGCCTTGTTGCGCAGCCGAGCCTTCTCGTTGGTCTTGATCCGCTTGATCTGGGACTTGATGTTCGCCACGAAGGAGCCTTTTCAGGTTCAGGTGCGGGGCCAGGAAGGTCCCGTACCGGTGATCCAAAATTTCTCTGACGTGCCTCGCGCTGAGAGGGCATGAGGCACAGCCATCTACAGTACCAGTGGCCCAGCGACCGGCCCAAAACGGTCCTCGGTCCCTCCGCGTGGGACCATGGAGACTACGTATCGATCCGACCCGAGGCATAAGGCGCCTCAAGAGACAGGACCCTGCGTGCCCGCGACCCCTAACCATGTGCCCGAGCCGAGCCGTACCGCCCCGGCTCTGATCCGCAATTTCTGCATCATCGCGCACATCGACCACGGCAAGTCCACGCTCGCCGACCGGATGCTCCAGCTGACCGGTGTGGTCGAGCAGCGGCAGATGCGTGCTCAGTACCTCGACCGGATGGACATCGAGCGCGAGCGCGGCATCACGATCAAGTCCCAGGCGGTGCGTCTGCCCTGGGCCCCGACCGAGGGCCCCGACCAGGGCACGGCCCACATCCTCAACATGATCGACACCCCGGGGCACGTCGACTTCACCTACGAGGTCTCGCGGTCGCTCGCCGCCTGTGAGGGGACCATCCTCCTCGTCGACGCCGCCCAGGGCATCGAGGCGCAGACCCTCGCCAACCTCTACCTGGCGATGGAGAACGACCTCACGATCATCCCGGTCCTCAACAAGATCGACCTGCCGGCCGCGCAGCCGGAGAAGTTCGCCGAGGAGCTGGCGAACCTGGTCGGCTGCGACCCGGACGACGTCCTGAAGGTCTCGGCGAAGACCGGTCTCGGCGTCGACGCGCTGCTGAACAAGGTCGTCAAGGAGATCCCGGCGCCGGTCGGGGTCGCCGACGCGCCCGCCCGCGCGATGATCTTCGACTCGGTCTACGACTCCTACCGCGGTGTGGTGACGTACGTCCGTGTCATCGACGGCCAGCTCAACAAGCGCGAGCGCATCAGGATGATGTCCACCGGCGCGACGCACGAGCTGCTGGAGATCGGCGTCAGCTCGCCCGAGATGCTCCCGGCGGACGGCCTGGGCGTCGGCGAGGTGGGGTACCTCATCACCGGTGTGAAGGACGTCCGGCAGTCCAAGGTCGGTGACACCGTCACCAGCCAGAGCAAGGGAGCCACGGAGGCCCTCGGCGGGTACAAGGACCCCAAGCCGATGGTCTTCTCCGGGCTGTACCCGCTCGACGGCTCCGACTATCCGGAACTGCGCGAGGCCCTGGACAAGCTGCAGCTCAACGACGCCGCCCTCGTCTACGAGCCGGAGACCTCCGCGGCCCTCGGCTTCGGCTTCCGCGTCGGCTTCCTCGGCCTGCTGCACCTGGACGTGATCCGGGAGCGCCTGGAGCGCGAGTTCGGCCTCGACCTGATCGCCACCGCCCCCAACGTGGTCTACCGCGTGGTCATGGAGGACGGCAGCGAGCACACGGTCACCAACCCGAGCGAGTTCCCCGAAGGCAAGATCGACGAGGTCTACGAGCCGGTCGTGCGGGCCACCATCCTCGCGCCGACCGAGTTCATCGGCTCGATCATGGAGCTGTGCCAGACCCGGCGCGGCACCCTGCTCGGCATGGACTACCTCTCGGAGGACCGGGTCGAGATCCGCTACACGCTGCCGCTCGCGGAGATCGTCTTCGACTTCTTCGACCAGCTGAAGTCCAAGACCCGCGGCTACGCCTCGCTGGACTACGAGCCCACCGGCGAGCAGACCAGCTCCCTGGTCAAGGTCGACATCCTGCTGCACGGCGACAAGGTCGACGCGTTCTCCGCGATCACCCACAAGGACCAGGCGTACGCCTACGGCGTGCGGCTCGTCGCCAAGCTCAAGGAGCTGATCCCGCGGCAGGCCTTCGAGGTGCCGGTGCAGGCCGCCATCGGCTCGCGGGTGATCGCCCGCGAGACCATCCGCGCCATCCGCAAGGACGTCCTCGCCAAGTGCTACGGCGGTGACATCTCCCGTAAGCGGAAGCTGCTGGAGAAGCAGAAGGAAGGCAAGAAGCGGATGAAGATGGTGGGTTCCGTGGAGGTTCCGCAGGAAGCCTTCATCGCCGTCCTGTCGAGTGATGACAGCGCGGGGTCGGCCAAGGGCAAGAAGTAACCACGGGTAACAACGGGTTACGTCCGCAATCCGGGCACAAGGGGGTCCGTCGTGCGAAAGTGCGGCGGGCCCCTACGCGTGCGTAGCGTCGCTCTCCGTGGAAAGTGACAGGCCGATGCCCCTTACGCAGCGGCCGGTCGCGGCTTACCCTGATGCCTGCTCGATAGTTACTCGCGAGTTAAACAACAGCTCGAAACCACACCGTGAGTTAACCCAGCCGCACCGAGTCAGCCGCACCGTCGCGGGCCCCCGGAGGATGTCGTGAGCGACACACAGACCTTGATCGAGAACCGTCCGCCGTCCGTGGCGGCCCTCTTCCTGGAGCGCGTGGCGGCCACACCGGACGCCGAGGCGTACCGCTATCCGGTGCCCGCAGCCTCCGGGCAGGGCCCCGACGAATGGAAGTCGCTCAGCTGGGCGCAGGCGGCCGAGCGGGTGTACGCCATCGCCGCCGGCCTCGTCGAACTGGGCGTGCAGCCGGAGCAGCGCGTGGCCCTCGCCTCCTCCACCCGCGTCGAGTGGCTCCTCGCCGACCTCGGCATCATGTGCGCGGGCGGCGCGACGACCACCATCTACCCGCAGACCAACGCGGACGAGTCGGCGTTCATCCTCTCCGACTCCGAGAGCCGGGTGCTGATCGCGGAGGACGCGGCCCAGGTCGCCAAGGCGCTCGAGAAGCGCGCCGAGCTGCCCGAGCTGACCAAGGTCGTCGTCGTCGACCCGGCCGGCGCGGAGACGAGCGACTGGGTGATCACCCTCGCCGAGCTGGAGAAGCGCGGCGCCGCCTACCTGGAGCAGCACCCGCAGCTGATCAAGGAGCGGGTCGGCGCGATCACCAGGGACCAGCTCGCCACCCTGATCTACACCTCCGGCACCACCGGCCGCCCCAAGGGCGTGCGCCTGCCGCACGACAACTGGGCGTACATGGCGCGGGCGATCGCCTCGACCGGCCTGGTCACCGTGGACGACGTGCAGTACCTGTGGCTGCCGCTCGCCCACGTCTTCGGCAAGGTGCTCACCTCCGGGCAGATCGAGGTCGGCCACGTCACCGCCGTCGACGGCCGCGTAGACAAGATCATCGAGAACCTTCCGGTGGTGCAGCCGACGTACATGGCGGCCGTGCCGCGCATCTTCGAGAAGGTCTACAACGGCGTCGCCGCCAAGGCCCGTGAGGGCGGCCCGGCCAAGTACAAGATCTTCCAGTGGGCCGCCGACGTCGCCCGCGAGTACGCCAAGGTCACCCAGGACAACTTCCGCCGCACCGGCACCCACGCGGCGCCGTTCGGCCTCGCCGCCAAGCACAAGGTCGCCGACACCCTCGTCTACGCCAAGCTCCGCGAGGCCTTCGGCGGCCGGCTGCGCGCCTGTGTCTCCGGCGCCTCCGCGCTCGCCCCGGAGATCGGCTACTTCTTCGCCGGCGCCGGCATCCACATCCTCGAGGGCTACGGCCTCACCGAGTCCTCCGCGGCCTCCTTCGTCAACCCCGGCGAGGCCTACCGCACCGGCACGGTCGGCAAGCCGCTGCCCGGCACGGAGGTCCGCATCGCCGAGGACGGCGAGATCCTGCTGCGCGGCCCCGGCATCATGGAGGGCTACCACGGGCTGCCCGAGAAGACCGCCGAGGTGCTGGAGTCCGACGGCTGGTTCCACACCGGCGACATCGGTGAGCTGTCCCCCGACGGCTACCTGCGCATCACCGACCGCAAGAAGGATCTGATCAAGACCTCCGGCGGCAAGTACGTCGCGCCGGCCGAGGTCGAAGGCCAGTTCAAGGGCGTCTGCCCGTACGTCTCCAACATCCTCGTGCACGGCGCCGACCGGAACTACTGCACCGCACTCATCGCCCTGGACGAGCCCGCGCTCCTGGACTGGGCGAAGGAGAACGGCCTGGAGGGCAGGTCCTACGCCGAGATCGTCGCCGCGCCGCAGACGGTGGAGATGGTCGACGGGTACGTCAAGCAGCTCAACGCCGGGCTGCAGAAGTGGCAGACCATCAAGAAGTTCCGGCTGCTGCCCCGGGACCTCGACGTGGAGCACGGGGAGATCACGCCGAGCCTGAAGCTGAAGCGGCCCGTGGTGGAGCGGGAGTACAAGCACCTCATCGACGAGATGTACGCGGGGGCCAGGGAGAAGTAGGCGGCGCTTCGGTGTGCGGGCGACCGCGGTTCCGCCGTGGTCGCCCGCCTCCCGTACGGCGGATCCGCCCATCGAGGCACTCCGAAGGCACTCCGCGCCCCTGGCCAGGTTGCGCCCGACGGCGTTCGAAAGTGGCCGTCTTCTGCACACTTCAGTGACTCAGCGCTTATGGGTGCCCCCGGTCTGTCACCCTGGGCCGCATGGACATGGCGGCCATACCGACGCAGCGGGAGAGCGAGGAGCGGAACCGCGCCAGTGAGGTGCGCGGGCGCGCGACCCTGTCCGGGAGCCCGCTCGCGCCGGGGTCCGCCCGTGCGCTGGTGCGGTCCGCGCTGGCCGAGGCGCCCGGGGCCACGGCGCGGCTCGTCGACGACGCCATGGCCGTCGTCAGCGAGCTGGTCACCAACGCCGTCGTGCACGCCGGTACGGACGTGGACGTCGACTGGCGGCTGGAGGACACCGGCGCGTTCGTCGTCGAGGTCCGCGACCAGCATCCCTCCCGCGGCCCCCGCGACGCGCTCGACCCGGAGGCGAGGTACGACACCGCCGAGTACGGGCGCGGTCTGCGGCTGGTCGGCACGCTCGCCGAGTCCTGGGGCGTCACCTACCGCACCGGCACCAAGACGGTCTGGGCCCGGCTGCCCCCGGGCGGCAGCACGGTCACGGACGGCCCAGGCCCGGAGGCCGCCCTGGAGGTCGCCGAGGACCTCGCCCCGCAGCCGCACCGGGCCGGCGGCGAGCGGGACTGGCTCGGCCGGGGCGCGCTGTCCTTCCTCGCCGAGGCCTCCGACCTGCTCGCGGGACAGCTGGACGAGAACCTGGTCGCCGCCCTCACCGGCCAGCTGATCGTGCCCCGGCTCGCCGACTGGTGCGCGGTGTGGCTGGAGGACGAGGCGACCGTGCGCGGCGGCGCCGGCACCGGACCCGCCCGGGTCTGGCACGCCAGCGAGAACCGCATCGAGGAACTGCGCTGCGCCCTGGAGAAGGAGCCGCCGGACCCGCGCGACGGGCTGCGCTCCGGCCCCGAGCCGTACCCGTGGCCCGGGGACGCGCTCGGCCCGCACAGCGGCGACGGCACGGCCCTGTCGTACCGGCTGATCGCGGGCGGCCGGCCGCTCGGCACGCTGGTGATCGGCCGGTGCGGACTGCTCGGCTTCCCCGACGAGGTCACCGGGCTCGTGGAGGACCTCAGCCGCCGGGTCGCCCTCGCCATCGGCGCCGCCCGCCAGTACGCCCGCCAGGCCACCATCAGCGCCGTCCTGCAGCGCGGCCTGCTGCCCGGCGCGGTCGCCGAGATCCCCGGGATGCGCAGCGCGCTCGTCTACGAGCCCTGCGACAAGGGCGGCCCCAGCGGCGACTTCTACGACGTGTTCCCGGCGGGCGACGGCCGCTGGTGCTTCGCCGTCGGGGACGTGCAGGGCAAGGGCCCCGAGGCGGCGGTCGTGATCGGCCTCGCCCGGCCCTGGCTGCGCCTGCTGGCCCGCGAGGGCTACCGGGTCGCCGACGTCCTCGACCGCCTCAACCAGCTGCTCCTCGACGACGCCACCGAGGCCGCCGACGCCGCCGCCCGCGCCCTGGTCGCCGCCGGCGGCCGGCCCGTGGCCCCCGGCGACGGCCCGCAGACCCGCTTCCTGTCCCTCCTCTACGGCGAGCTGACACCCCACGAGGACGGGGTCCGCTGCACCCTCGCCTCCGCCGGCCACCCGCTGCCGCTCGTCCTCGGCCCCGACGGCACGGTGCGCACCGCCGCCCGGCCGCAGACCCTGCTCGGCGTCGTCGAGGACGAGACCTACACCAGCGAGACCCTGGAGCTGCTGCCGGGCGACAGCCTGCTGTGCGTCACCGACGGGGTGACCGAGCGGCGCTCCGGCTCCCGCCAGTTCGACGACGGCGACGGCCTGGCCCGCGCCCTGTCCGGCTGTGCCGGGCTCGGCGCCGAGCTGATCGCGGAAAGGATCCGCCGCATGGTGCACGACTTCGGCGGCGGCCTGCCCGAGGACGACCTGGCCCTGCTGGTGCTGCAGGCGGAGTAACGGCGCCGGTGCTGGACAATGGAGGGCATGCCTTCCGCACTCCCCGACGGCGAGCCCGTCCCCGCCGACGGCGCGCTGCCCGCGCAGGCCCTGGCCGGGGCCGGTGACCGCCCGCTCGGCTTCTACCTGCACGTCCCGTACTGCGCGACCCGCTGCGGCTACTGCGACTTCAACACCTACACCGCGACCGAGCTGCGCGGCACGGGCGGCGTGCTGGCGTCCCGCGACAACTACGCGCAGACCCTGACCGACGAGATCCGCCTGGCGCGGAAGGTCCTGGGCGACGACCCGCGCGAGGTCCGTACGGTCTTCGTCGGCGGCGGCACGCCCACGCTGCTGGCGGCCGACGACCTGGTCCGGATGCTGGGCGCGGTCCGTGACGAGTTCGGCCTGGCACCGGACGCCGAGGTCACCACCGAGGCCAACCCGGAGTCCGTCGACCCCGCCTACCTGGCCACCCTCCGCGCGGGCGGCTTCAACCGGATCTCGTTCGGCATGCAGAGCGCCAGGCAGCACGTGCTCAGGATCCTGGACCGCACCCACACCCCCGGGCGCCCCGAGCGTTGCGTGGCGGAGGCGCGGGCGGCCGGCTTCGAGCACGTCAACCTGGACCTGATCTACGGCACCCCGGGCGAGAGCGACGACGACTGGCGGGCGTCCCTGGAGGCGGCGATCGGCGCGGGGCCGGACCACGTCAGCGCCTACGCGCTCATCGTGGAGGAGGGCACCCGGCTCGCCCACCGCATCCGCCGCGGCGAGGTCCCGATGACCGACGACGACGTGCACGCGGACCGCTATCTGATCGCCGAGGAGACCCTCTCCGCGGCGGGCTTCTCCTGGTACGAGGTCTCCAACTGGGCCACCTCCGAGGCGGCCCGCTGCCTGCACAACGAGCTGTACTGGCGCGGCGCCGACTGGTGGGGCGCCGGCCCCGGCGCGCATTCGCACGTGGGCGGGGTGCGCTGGTGGAACGTCAAGCACCCCGGGGCGTACGCGGCGGCACTGGCGGACGGCCGGTCCCCGGGGGCCGGGCGGGAGCTGCTGACGGACGAGGACCGGCGCGTGGAGCGCGTCCTGCTGGAGCTGCGGCTGCGCGAAGGCGTGCCGCTGTCCCTGCTGAAGGAGGACGGCCTCGCGGCGTCCCGGCGCGCGCTGGCGGACGGACTCCTCCAGGAGGGGCCGTACGGGGAGGGGCGGGCCGTGCTGACGCTGCGCGGGCGGCTGCTGGCGGACGCGGTGGTGCGGGACCTGGTGGACTGATCACTCCGGCGAGCGAATCGCCCCGGGACTCCGGTTCGGTCCCTAACCTGGTTCGTAGGCCGCCGCCGTAACAGCACGGTGGCGGCAACCGGAGGGCTGCGGAGATGACTGCTGTGGACGACCGACCGACGACCGCCAGCATCGTGAAGATCTTCGAGAACTCCCGCCTACCTCATCATCGATCCCGTCATGGGCCAGTGCGTACTGCTCACTGAGCCGACGGGCAATGGAGAGGACGCGGATTACCGGTGCCAGCGGACCACCAAGTTCGGCGACCTTACGCCGCTGGAGCCACTCGGCATCGAACTTGACACCAGCGACTTCGCCCCCTACGAGAAGGTCAGGCCCCACCGCTACCCGTGACGAAGTCGATCAGCTCCTCCACCCGGCCCAGCAGCTCCGGCTCCAGGTCCTTGTAGGAGCCCACCCGCTTCAGGATCGCCTGCCACACCGCCCCGGTGTTCTCCGAAGGCCAGCCCAGCGCCCGGCACACGCCCGTCTTCCAGTCCTGCCCCTTGGGCACCGTCGGCCAGGCGTCGATCCCCAGCGCCGCCGGCTTCACCGCCTGCCAGATGTCGATGTACGGGTGGCCGACCACCAGGGCGTGCTCGCTGGTCACCGCCTCCGCGATCCGCCACTCCTTGGTGCCCGGCACCAAGTGGTCCACCAGGACGCCCAGACGGGCGTCCGGGCCCGGGGCGAAGGACTCCACGATCGACGGCAGGTCGTCCACGCCCTCCAGGTACTCCACGACCACGCCCTCGATGCGCAGGTCGTCGCCCCACACCTTCTCGACCAGCTCGGCGTCGTGCCGACCCTCGACGTAGATGCGGCCGGCGCGGGCCACGCGCGCGCGTGCGCCGGGGACGGCGACCGAGCCGGAGGCCGTCCGGGAGGGGCGGACCGGACCCGCGGACGGCCGTACGAGCGTCACCACGCGGCCCTCCAGGAGGAAGCCGCGCGGTTCCAGCGGGAACACCCGGTGCTTGCCGAAGCGGTCCTCCAGCGTCACCGTGCCCGCCTCGCAGCGGATCACCGCCCCGCAGAACCCGGTGCCGGGCTCCTCCACCACCAGGCCCGGCTCCGCCGCCACCTCGGGTGCGGGTTTCTGCTTCTTCCACGGCGGGGTCAGGTCGGCGGAGTACGTACGAGGGCGCGGGCCCGAAGGGCCCTCGTTGGAAGGGCGGTGGCGGGAGACGGGTGGGCGCATTCGGATGACGATAGGAGAAGCGACGTGGCCGTGCTCACGACACGCCGAACCGCGCCGCCAGGGCGTCCCGTTGCCGCCGTACGAAGGCCGCGTCCACCGCCGCTCCGTGCCCGGGCACGTACAGGGCGTCCGCCCCGCCCAGCGCGAGCAGCCGGTCCAGCGCGTCCGGCCAGCGGGACGGGACCGCGTCCAGGCCCGCCTGGGGCTCGCCCGACTCCTCGACCAGGTCGCCGCAGAACACCACCTCACGGTCCCCGGCGACCAGGACGGCGAGGTCGTGCGGGGTGTGGCCCGGGCCGACGTTGGCCAGCAGCACCTGCCGGCCGCCGCCCAGGTCCAGCGTCCACTCGCCGGAGACCAGGTGCTGCGGCGGGACCAGTGCGTCCACCGCCTCGTCCGCGTCGGCCTCCGGCAGACCGTTGCGGATCGCGTCCCCGCGCAGTTCCGCGCGCTCCGACGCCAGCACCGCGTCCGTCCCCACCGCCGCGTACACCTCGGCCCCGGCGAACGCGGACGCCCCGAAGACATGGTCGAAATGGGGGTGGGTGAGCGCGAGATGGGTCACACGCCCGCCGGCCAGCTCCTGCCCCTGGGCCCGCAGACGCGCTCCCTCGGCCAGACTCGAGCCGGCGTCCACCATGAGTGCCGTACCCTCGCCGAGGACGAGCCCCACCGTGCAGTCCCAGCCGGGCAGCCGGCACCGCCCGACCCCGGCGGCCAGCCGCTCCCATCCCAGGTCTTCCCAAGTCACCGTCATACCGCGACGCTAACGGTACGAGGTGGTACGGAACCGAAGGGGGCGGGACCGACCTTGCCCTGTGTGTACCCGACAGCCGTACACTGGGCGCGGGGAACGCTGGCACTCGCACGGGAAGAGTGCCAGGTGGACGACTCGGACGGACGACGGGACGACGTGCTGGAGGTGCGCGCATGCTGAGTGAACGCAGGCTTCAGGTGCTGCGCGCGATCGTCCAGGACTACGTCGGCACCGAGGAGCCCGTGGGCTCCAAGGCGCTCACGGAACGGCACAGCCTCGGTGTCTCCCCGGCGACCGTCCGCAACGACATGGCGGCCCTGGAGGACGAGGGGTACATCGCGCAGCCGCACACCAGCGCGGGACGCATCCCCACCGACAAGGGCTACCGGCTGTTCGTGGACAAGCTGGCGGGCGTCAAGCCGATGACGGCGCCCGAGCGGCGGGCCATCCAGAACTTCCTGGAGGGCGCCGTCGACCTCGACGACGTCGTGGCGCGGACCGTACGGCTGCTCGCGCAGCTGACCCGGCAGGTCGCCGTGGTGCAGTATCCGTCCCTGACCCGGTCCACCGTGCGGCACGTGGAGCTGCTCGCGCTCGCCCCCGCGCGCGTGATGCTCGTGCTGATCACGGACACCGGCCGGGTCGAGCAGCGGATGGTCGACTGCCCGGCGCCGTTCGGGGACGCCTCGCTCGCGGATCTGCGGGCGCGGTTGAACAGCCGGGTCGCGGGCCGCCGGTTCACGGATGTGCCGAAGCTCGTCGAGGACCTGCCGGAGGCGTTCGATCCGGAGGACCGCGGTACGGTCTCCACGGTGCTCTCCACCCTCCTGGAGACACTCGTCGAGGAGAACGAGGAGCGGCTGATGATCGGCGGCACGGCCAATCTCACCCGCTTCGGGCATGACTTTCCCCTCACGATCCGGCCCGTCCTGGAGGCGCTGGAGGAGCAGGTCGTGCTCCTCAAGCTCCTGGGCGAGGCGAAGGATCCGGGCATGACCGTGCGCATCGGGCACGAGATCGCCCACGAAGGACTCAACTCCACCTCCGTGGTGTCGGTGGGCTACGGTTCGGGCGGCGAGGCGGTTGCCAAGCTCGGCGTGGTCGGACCGACCCGCATGGACTACCCGGGAACGATGGGAGCGGTACGCGCAGTGGCACGGTACGTCGGACAGATCCTGGCGGAGTCGTAAGTGGCCACGGACTACTACGCCGTTCTCGGCGTGCGCCGCGACGCGTCGCAGGATGAGATCAAGAAGGCGTTCCGCCGGCTCGCGCGCGAGCTGCACCCGGACGTCAACCCCGATCCGAAGACCCAGGAGCGGTTCAAGGAGATCAACGCCGCTTACGAGGTGCTGTCGGATCCGCAGAAGAAGCAGGTCTACGACCTCGGCGGCGACCCGCTCTCGCAGGCCGGCGGTGCCGGTGCGGGCGGCTTCGGCGCCGGTGGCTTCGGCAACTTCTCCGACATCATGGACGCGTTCTTCGGTACGGCGTCGCAGCGCGGCCCGCGCTCGCGCACTCGGCGCGGCCAGGACGCGATGATCCGGATCGAGGTCGAGCTGGACGAGGCGGCCTTCGGCACGACCAAGGACATCCAGGTCGACACCGCGGTCGTCTGCAACACCTGCAACGGTGACGGCGCGGCCCCGGGCACGTCCGCCCAGACGTGTGACATGTGCCGTGGCCGCGGTGAGGTCTCGCAGGTCACCCGGTCCTTCCTCGGCCAGGTCATGACCTCGCGCCCCTGCCCCCAGTGCCAGGGCTTCGGCACGGTCGTGCCGACCCCGTGCCCGGAGTGCGCCGGCGACGGCCGGGTCCGTTCCCGCCGCACCCTGACGGTGAAGATCCCGGCCGGTGTGGACAACGGCACGCGGATCCAGCTCGCCGGCGAGGGCGAGGTCGGCCCCGGCGGCGGCCCGGCCGGTGACCTCTACGTCGAGATCCACGAGCTGCCGCATCAGACGTTCCAGCGGCGCGGCGACGACCTGCACTGCACGGTCACCATCCCGATGACCGCGGCGGCCCTCGGCACCAAGGTCCCGCTGGAGACCCTGGACGGCATGGAGGAGGTCGACATCCGGCCCGGCACCCAGTCCGGCCAGTCGATCCCGCTGCACAACCGGGGCGTCACGCATCTGCGCGGCGGCGGCCGGGGCGACCTGATCGTGCACGTGGAGGTCACGACCCCGACGAAGCTCGACCCCGAGCAGGAGCGCCTGCTGCGCGAACTGGCCAAGCTGCGCGGCGAGGAGCGCCCGACGGGCCAGTTCCAGCCGGGGCAGCAGGGGTTGTTCTCGCGGTTGAAGGACGCGTTCAACGGGCGTTGACGCGAGCTGCGGCCTGGCTGGGGGTCCGGGGGTCGGCTCCCGGGCGGGCACGGTCAGCCGGGGTGGCAGGGGTTGTTCTCGCGGTTGGAGGACGCGTTCAACGGGCGTTGACGCGAGCTGCGGCCTGGCTGGGGGTCCGGGGGTCGGCTCCCGGGCGGGCACGGTCAGCCGGGGTGGCAGGGGTTGTTCTCGCGGTTGGAGGACGCGTTCAACGGGCGTTGACGCGAGCTGCGGCCTGGCTGGGGGTCCGGGGGTCGGCTCCCGGGCAGGCACGGTCAGCCGGGGCAGCAGGGGTTGTTCTCGCGGTTGAAGGACGCGTTCAACGGGCGCTGATCCGGCCGGGCGGAAAGGGGCATGGGCGGTGCCGCGGCACCCCCTATGCCCCTGGCCTATGCCGCGGGAAGCCCGGATTCGGACTCTTTCAAAGGACGTGACAACATGCGGTCATGTCCTCCGCGCTGACCGATCTCTTCCCCCACCCGATCGTGCAGGCTCCCATGGCGGGCGGCGGTTCCGTCCCGCAGCTCGCCGCCGCCGTCTCCGAGGCCGGCGGTCTCGGATTCCTCGCCGCCGGTCTCAAGACCGCCGACGGCATGTACCAGGAGATCAAGCAGCTGCGAGGGCTCACCGGCCGCCCCTTCGGCGTGAACGTGTTCATGCCCCAGCCCGAATACGCCGAGTCGGGAGCGGTCGACCTCTACGCCCACCAGCTGGCCGGCGAGGCCGCCTGGTACGACACGGAGCTGGGCGACCCGGACAGCGGGCGGGACGACGGGTACGACGCCAAGCTCGCCGTGCTGCTCGACAACCCGGTGCCGGTGGTCTCCTTCCACTTCGGCGTGCCGAGCCGCGAGGCCCTCGACGCCCTGCGCCGCGCCGGGACCTTCACCCTGGTCACCGCCACCACCGCGGAGGAGGCCCGCGCGGTCGAGCGGGCCGGCGCGGACGCGGTGATCGCCCAGGGCGTGGAGGCCGGCGGCCATCAGGGCACGCACCGGGACATCCCGGAGAACGACGGCTCCGGCATCGGGCTGCTGTCCCTGATCGCGCAGATCAGGGAGGCCGTCGGCATACCGGTCGTCGCCGCCGGCGGTCTCATGCGCGGCAGCCAGATCGCCGCCGTCCTCGCGGCGGGCGCGAGCGCGGCCCAGCTGGGCACCGCCTTCCTCGCCACCCCGGAGTCCGGCGCCCACGCCCTGCACAAGCAGGCACTCACCAACCCCCTGTTCGCGCGCACCGAGTTGACCCGCGCCTTCTCCGGCCGCCCGGCGCGCGGACTGGTCAACCGCTTCCTGCGCGAGCACGGTCCGTACGCCCCCGCCGCGTACCCGGAGATCCACCACCTCACCACTCCGCTGCGCAAGGCCGCCGCCAAGGCCGGGGACGCCCAGGGCATGGCGCTGTGGGCCGGTCAGGGGCACCGGATGGCCCGGGAGCTGCCCGCCGGGCGGCTGGTGGAGGTGCTGGCCGAGGAACTCGACGCCGCCAGGACAGCGTTGTCGGCCGAGGGAGGCCCGAGATGACCGCTCCCGTGTTCCTCGTCGACTCGCTGGAGGGCGTGGGCCCCGGCTCGGTCGTCGACGTCACCGGCCCCGAGGGGCGGCACGCGGTCTCCGTGCGGCGGTTGCAGCCCGGGGAGAACGTGGTGCTCACCGACGGCGACGGCCGGGGGGCGGCCGGGGTCGTCGTCAGCGTGTCGGGCAAGGACCACCTGGTGGTCGAGCCGTTCGAGTTCCCGGTGGAACCCGAGCCCAGCCCCCGTATCACCGTCGTCCAGGCCCTGCCCAAGGGCGACCGGGGCGAGCTGGCCGTGGAGACGATGACGGAGACCGGTGTCGACGCGATCGTGCCCTGGCAGGCCGCCCGCTGCATCACCCAGTGGAAGGGCGACCGGGGCCTGAAGGCGCTCGCCAAGTGGCGGGCCACCGCGCGCGAGGCCGGCAAGCAGTCCCGCCGGCTGCGCTTCCCGGAGGTCGCGGACGCGGCGAGCACCAAGCAGGTCGCCGCGCTTCTCGCCGAAGCCGACTTCGCCGCCGTGCTGCACTCCGACTTCGAGCACACCAGCGTGCCCCTCGCCACCGCCGAACTCCCCGCCCGCGGCGACATCGTGCTGGTCGTCGGCCCCGAGGGCGGCGTCTCCCGCGACGAGCTCGCCCTCTTCGAGGAGGCGGGCGCGAAGGCGTGCGTGCTCGGTCCCACCGTGCTGCGCACATCCACCGCCGGCACCGCCGCCACGGCCCTCCTGCTGGGCCGCACCGGCCGCTGGTCCTGACACACATCTGGGGGAAAGCCATGGAACTCGCCCAAGTGCGGCTCCTCGTCACCGACTTCGCCGCCTGCTACCGCTTCTACGCCGACGTCCTCGGCCTCAAGCCGCAGTCCGGCGCGACCGGGGGACCGTACGAGAAGTTCAGCCCGCACACCGGCTCCGCGGGGATCGCGCTGCAGGACCGGGCGATGATGGCGCAGATCCTGCGGGAGCTGGAGGAGGCCGCCACCGGGCACCGCTCCCTGGTCGTCCTGCGCGTCGACGACCTGGACGCCTACTGCGCGGAGATCACCGCCCGGGGCGCGACGCTGCTGCACGGCCCGGCCCCGATGACCGACCGCATGCGCGTGGCCCACCTCAGGGACCCCGAGGGCAACCTGGTGGAACTCCAGCAGTGGCTGCTGCTGCGCGGCTAGCTTCCCTCCTGCGCCCCTCGGGGACGCCCCGAACGGGTGAGTGGCCGTAAGCGACCTTCCCCGGTGCCGCCGCCGGTGGCACGCTGCCCTGCATGGGGGTTCTGAGAGGGAATCGACGCCGTGTGCAGGTCGTGGCCGCCGCCGGGCTGGTCGTGGTGGCCGGTGGGGCCCTGGTGGCGTGTCAGCCCGGTGATCTCGACACCGTGACCGCCGCCTACACCACCGACACCACCGCGACCGCCAAGCTCAAGCAGCAGCACGTCGACGTCAGTTGGCTCAGCTGCACCGGCGACTGGGGGGACCACGGCCCGGCGGCGAGGACGCCCGCGCCGAGTGAGACCACCGTCGTCTCCGTCGACTGCCAGGGCGAGACCCGGGACCGGCGGAAGATCACCGTCACCGGGAAGGTGACCAAGGCCGTCGACGGCGCCTGCGTACGCGGCGATCTCACGGCCAGGGTCGGCGGCAGGCGGGTGTTCCACGTCGACGGACTCGGCGACTGCGGTGCCACGCCCGGACCGACGTACCGGCCGCCCACGTACGGGCCGGGAGGCGGAAAACCCACCGTGACGGTGACCGTCACCCGGACCCTGTGGTGCAAGGGCGATCCCACCTGCTGGCCCGTCGAAGGCAAGTGACCGCGCGGCGTGTGACGGGAACCGCGAGCGGGGCCCACCGGTCACTGCGTACAGTGACGGGGTGACTCAGGGTGCCGCCTATCTCCGATATCCCCATGTGCACGGCGACTTGGTGACCTTCGCCGCCGAGGACGACGTCTGGCTCGCGCCCCTCGACGGCGGCCGGGCCTGGCGGGTCAGCGCCGACAACACGCCGGTGACCCAGCCCCGGATATCGCCGGACGGGCGGTCCCTCGCCTGGACCTCCACCCGGGACGGCGCACCCGAGGTGCATGTCGCCCCCGTCGACGGCGGCCCCGCCGAGCGGCTGACGTACTGGGGCAACCGCCGCACCGAGGTGCGCGGCTGGACACCCGACGGGCGGGTGCTCGCGCTCGGCGCGCAGGGCCGCCCCACCTTCCGCCACACCTGGGCGCACGCCGTCCCGCTGGACGCCGGGCCGGCCGAGACCCTGCCGTACGGGCCCGTCGGCGCCGTGGCGTTCGGGCCGGCCACCGTGCTGCTGTCCGCGCCGATGGGCCGCGAGGCCGCCCACTGGAAGCGCTACCGGGGCGGCACGGCGGGCAAGCTGTGGATCGACCGCGACGGCGACGGCGCGTTCGTCCGGCTGCACGAGGAGCTCGACGGCAACATCGAGTGCCCGGTGTGGGCGGGCGACCGCATCGCCTTCCTCAGCGACCACGAGGGCACCGGAGCCCTGTACTCCTCCCTCGCCGACGGCTCCGACCTGCGCCGGCACACCCCGCTCGACGGGTTCTACGCCCGGCAGGCGGCCGGCGACGGCAGCCGCGTCGTCTACGGCTCGGCCGGTGAACTGTGGCTGCTGGACGACCTGGAGGGCGCCGAACCGCGCCGGCTGGACGTACGGCTCGGCGGCCCCCGCACGGACCTGCGGCCGCACCCGGTGAACGCCTCCCGCTGGTTCGGCGAGGCTTCCCCCGACCACACCGCCCGCGGCAGCGCCGTGTGCGTGCGCGGTGGTGTCCACTGGGTCACCCACCGCTCGGGACCCGCACGCGCCCTCGCCGCCGTCCCCGGCGTCCGGGCCCGGTCCCCGCGCGCCTTCCGCGCCGAGGGCGAGGAGTGGGTGGTGTGGGTGACGGACGCGGAGGGCGCCGACGCCCTGGAGTTCGCCCCGGCCACCGGCCTCGCCCCCGGCGCGATCCCGCGCCGGCTCGCCGCCGGGCAGCTCGGCCGGGTCCTGGAGCTGGCCGTGGCACCCGACGGCAGCCGGGCCGCCGTCGCCGCGCACGACGGCCGCCTCCTGCTCGTCGAGCGGGAGACCGGCGAGGTCCGCGAGGTCGACCGCAGCGACGACGGCGAGGTCTCCGGACTCGCCTTCTCGCCCGACTCCGCCTGGCTCGCCTGGGCCCACCCCGGCGCCCGCCCGCTCACCCAGCTGCGCATCGCCCACACCACCGACCTGTCGGTCACCGAGGCGACACCCCTGCGCTTCCAGGACTACGCGCCCGCCTTCACCCTCGACGGCAAACACCTCGCCTTCCTCTCCAACCGCGCCTTCGACCCGGTCTACGACGAGCACGTCTTCGACCTGGCGTTCGTGGTGGGCGCCCGCCCGCACCTGATAACGCTGGCCGCCACCACCCCGTCGCCGTTCGGCCCGCAGCGCCACGGCCGCCCCTTCGAGGCCTCCGACAAGGACGAGACCCCCGACAGCGAGGGCACCCCGGCCACCCGCGTCGACCTGGACGGCCTCGCCGACCGGATCGTGCCCTTCCCGGTCGAGGCCGGCCGCTACTCGGGCCTGCGCGCCGCCAAGGACGGCGTCCTGTGGCTGCGCCACCCCGTGCAGGGCGTCCTCGGCGCCTCCCGCGCCCACCCCGAGGACCCCGACCCGCACACCGAGCTGGAGCGGTACGACCTCGCCCAGCGGCGCCTGGAACACCTGGCGTCCGACGCCGACCACTTCGAGGTCAGCGGCGACGGCAAGCGCGTCCTGCTGTGGACCGACGGCCGGCTCCGGGTCGTCCCCAGCGACCGCCGTACCGGCTCCGACGACGACGGCGACACCAGCGTCACCGTCGACCTGGCCCGTGTCCGGCAGACCGTCGACCCGGTCGCCGAGTGGCGGCAGATGTACGACGAGACCGGCCGCCTCATGCGCGACCACTTCTGGCGGCCCGACCTCGGCGGCGTCGACTGGGACGGCGTCCTCGACCGCTACCGCCCCGTCCTGGGCCGCCTGGCCACCCACAGCGACCTCGTCGACCTGTTGTGGGAGGTGCACGGCGAACTCGGCACCTCGCACGCCTACGTGATCCCGTCCGGCGGCCGGCGCGGCGGGGCCCGGCACGGCCTGCTCGGCGCCGACATCTCCCGTCACCAGGACGGCGGCTGGCGCATCGACCGCATCCTGCCCTCCGAGACCTCCGACCCGGACGCCCGCTCCCCGCTCGCCGCACCCGGCGTCGCCGTCCGCCCCGGCGACGCGATCATCGCCGTGGCCGGCCACCCCGTCGACCCGGTCACCGGCCCCGGCCCGCTCCTGGCCGGCACGGCGGGCCACCCCGTCGAGCTGACCGTCTCCCCGGCGGGCGGCGGCGAGCCCCGCCACACCGTCGTCGTCCCGATCGCCGACGAGGAACCCCTGCGCTACCACGCCTGGGTCGCCGACCGCCGCGCCCACGTCCACGAGGCCTCCGCCGGCCGGCTCGGCTACCTCCACGTCCCCGACATGCAGGCCCCCGGCTGGGCCCAGATCCACCGTGACCTGCGTGTCGAGGTCGCCCGCGAGGGACTCGTGGTCGACGTCCGCCAGAACAACGGCGGCCACACCTCCCAACTGGTCGTGGAGAAACTGGCCCGCCGCATCATCGGCTGGGACGTGCCCCGCGGCATGCGCCCCACCAGTTACCCGCTCGACGCCCCCCGGGGCCCCGTCGTCGCCGTCGCCAACGAGTTCTCCGGCTCCGACGGCGACATCGTCAACGCGGCGATCAGGGCACTCGGCATCGGCCCGGTCGTCGGCACCCGCACCTGGGGCGGCGTCATCGGCATCGACAGCCGCTACCACCTGGTCGACGGCACCCTGATCACCCAGCCCAAGTACGCGACGTGGCTGGAGGGGGTGGGCTGGGACGTGGAGAACCACGGCGTGGACCCGGACGTGGAGGTCGTCCAGAGGCCGCAGGACTGGGCGGAGGGCCGCGACGCCCAGTTGGACGAGGCGGTGAGGCTGGCCCTCGCGGCCCTGGAGACGGCACCGGCCAAGACGCCTCCGGCGCTGCCTGCCTGAACGACTACGATGCACCGGTATTGATCACCAGCGTGAGGAGGCCACGCATGGCCGGAGAACCGCAGGACGACTGCCTGTTCTGCAAGATCGTCGGGGGCCAGATCCCGGCGACGATCGTCCGCGAGACAGACACCACCGTCGCCTTCCGGGACATAAACCCCCAGGCCCCCACCCACATTCTGGTGATCCCCAAGGCCCACTACGAGAACGCCGCCGCCCTCGCCGCGGGCGCGCCGCAGCTCGCGGCCGACGTGCTCGCGGAGACCCAGGCCGTGGCCGACGAGGAGAAACTCGAGAGCTACCGGACCGTCTTCAACACCGGCAGCGGCGCCGGGCAGACCGTCTGGCACGCCCACGCGCACGTCCTCGGCGGCCGTGGCCTGCAATGGCCCCCCGGATGACTCGCCATGTCCGTCCGTGAACTGGTGGTCCTCGGCACCGCCAGCCAGGTCCCGACCCGGCACCGCAACCACAACGGCTATCTGCTGCGGTGGGACGGCGAGGGCCTCCTCTTCGACCCCGGCGAGGGCACACAGCGCCAGATGCTGCGCGCCGGGGTCGCCGCGCACGACCTGAACCGGATCTGCGTCACGCACTTCCACGGCGACCACTGCCTCGGCCTCGCCGGGGTCGTCCAGCGGATCAACCTGGACCAGGTGCCGCACGAGGTCACCGCCCACTACCCGCGCTCCGGGCAGCGCTTCTTCGACCGGCTGCGGTACGCCACCGCCTACCGGGAGACGGTCGGCGTCACCGAGGCACCCGTCGCCGCCGACGGCGTCCTCGCGGTGACCCCGTCGTACACCCTGGAGGCGCGCAGGCTGTCCCACCCCGTCGAGTCCTACGGCTACCGGCTGATCGAACCCGACGGCCGCCGTATGCTGCCCGACCGGCTCGCCGCGCACGGCATCCAGGGGCCCGACGTCGGCCGGCTGCAGCGCGACGGCAGGATCGGGGACGTGACGCTGGAGGACGTCAGCGAGGTGCGGCGCGGGCAGCGGTTCGCGTTCGTCATGGACACCCGGCTGTGCGAGGGCGTGCACGCGCTCGCCGAGGGCTGCGACCTGCTCGTCATCGAGTCGACCTTCCTCGACGAGGACGCCGCACTGGCCACGGAGCACGGCCACCTGACCGCCGGTCAGGCCGCCGCCGTCGCCCGGGAAGCGGGCGTACGGCACCTCGTCCTCACCCACTTCAGCCAGCGCTACACCGAGCCCGAGGAGTTCGAGCGGCAGGCCCGCGCGGCCGGGTTCGAGGGCGAGCTGACCGTGGCCTACGACCTGCTGCGAGTGCCGGTTCCGAAACGCCGGTAAAGCACCCGTACGATGCTTCGATGCCCCTCCCGAAAGCAGAACTGCACCTCCACATCGAAGGCACCCTGGAGCCGGAGCTGGCGTTCGAGCTGGCCGCCCGCAACGGGGTGACCCTGCCGTACGCCGACACGGAGGCCCTCCGTCAGGCCTACCGGTTCAAGGACCTGCAGTCCTTCCTGAACCTGTACTACGAGCTCATGGCCGTCCTGCGGACCGAGCAGGACTTCGCCGACCTGGCGAACGCCTACCTGGCCCGTGCCGCCGCACAGGGCGTGCGGCACGCGGAGATCTTCTTCGACCCGCAGGCCCACATCGCGCGGGGCGTGAGCCTCGGCACGGTCGTGGAGGGGCTGTGGCGGGCGCTCGGCGACAGCGAACGCGGCCACGGCGTCTCCACCAGGCTCATCATGTGCTTCCTGCGCGACGAGTCCGCCGACTCGGCCCTGGAGACGCTGCAGGCGGCGACGCCGTACCTGGACCGGATCACCGGGATCGGCCTGGACTCCGCCGAGGTCGGGCATCCGCCGGCGAAGTTCCGCGAGGTGTACGAGGCCGCGGCCGGGCTGGGGCTGCGCCGCGTCGCGCACGCCGGTGAGGAGGGGCCGCCGGCGTACATCACCGAGGCCCTCGACGTGCTCGGCATCGAGCGCGTCGACCACGGGCTGCGCTGCATGGAGGACCCGGAACTGGTCGAGCGGCTGGTGCGGGAACGGATCCCGCTCACCCTCTGCCCGCTGTCCAACGTCCGGCTGCGCACCGTCGACACCCTCGCCGACCACCCGCTCCCGGCCATGCTCGACGCCGGCCTGCTGTGCACGGTCAACTCCGACGACCCCGCCTACTTCGGCGGCTACGCGGGCGACAACTTCACGGCCGTGCGCGACACGCTGGGCCTCACCGAGGACCGGCTGCGGGAGCTGGCCCGCAACTCCTTCCTCGCCTCCTTCCTGGAGGACGACGAGGAGCGCAGGGCCCGCTACCTGGCCGAGGTCGACGCGTACGAGTTCGGCGACGCGGTGTCGTAGGCGTGCCGCGCGGGCACGGCGGGCGTCTCCACCGCGACCTCCACGACCTCCACGACCGGCAGGGGCCGCCTGCCCGCCCGCAGCGCCACCGCCGTCATCGGCACGGTGATCAGCAGCAGCCCGGCGGCGAGGAGCAGCCCCATCGCCGGGAAGCCCGCCCAGCCGGCCAGCACGCTGCCGGCCAGCGGCCCCGCCGCCGTGCCCAGCGACGCCGCCGAGCCGACCAGCACCGCCCAGCGGCCCCGGGGGTCGAGGGAGGCGGCGAGGCCGATGACGTACGACAGCACGACCGGGTAGAGCAGGTTCCAGGAGATCTCCCCGGCGGCGAACGCGGGCAGGCTGGTCGCGGACGCGCTCAGCGCGATACAGCCCGCGATCAGGGCCGTGCCGGCGCCGATCGGCACCGCCCGGCCCAGCCGGGCGCCGAGCGCCCCCGCGCCCAGGACCCCGACCAGACCGGCGCCGAGCGCGACCGCGAACACGACGCCGACGGTGACCTCGGTGAGGTGGGCCTGGCCGAGGCCGATCCGGCCGCTGACGCCCCACAGCGCGTTCTGCGCCAGGGACCAGCAGGGCATGGCGGCGGCCAGCAGCAGACCGGCCCGCGGGCGGGGGAGCCGGCCGCCGCGCCCGGCCGGGGTGCGGGCGGGTGCGGCAGGGCCGGACAGCCGGCCGGTGAACGGCCAGACGGCGAGCGCGGTCAGCGCGAGGGCGGCCAGCGGCAGCCCGTGGCCGGGGCCGAGCCGGGGGATCGTCAGATAGAGGGCGCCCGCGAGGGCGGAGACGCCGAGCAGGCCGAGCGTGGTGACGCGGTGCGGGTCCCTCTGGGCGGCGATGCCGCTCGCGGCGACCGCCGTGACCGTGCCCGAACCGAATCCGCCGAGCACCGCACCGGCGACGACGGCGGGCACGAACCCGGTGAGGGCGGCACCGCCGTAACCGAGGACGGCGAGCCCGAGGCCGAGCCGGGCGAGGGTCCGGACCCCGATCCGCTCCACCCGGGAGGCCAGCAGGAAGCCCGCCGTCGCCGAACTCAGCAGCAGCGCGCTGCCGACGGCCCCCGCCTGGGTGGCGCTGAGCGGAAGTCCGGCGTCGAGCCGGCCGACGGTGGTCGGCAGCAGGTAGGGGGAGAGGTACCCGGCCGTGAAGAGGGCGACGAGGGGCCAGGGCAGGGTGCGGGGGGCGGACACGGGCGTTCCCAGGGCAGGCGAAAGGAAGGACTACGAGAGAGGGGGGAGGGCGACGACCGTCGATCGACAGGAACGCGCGAGCAAGTTGTATCAAGCACGGGGTTCCGCGAAGAAGGCCGGATGGTGTGATCCGGGTCACTGCTGCGTTTGTGCTCGGTGAGTCGGGGTAAAAGTGGTCGCCGGTCCTCGATGGTCGTGGGTCCGCCGGACGTGCGCTATGGTTGATCACGTCGCGGACACCGAACTTCCGGTTCCGGACTGTGCGTTGGTGGTCCAAGGAAAGACGCCCCGCTTCCTGCGGGGAGATGCAGGTGCAAGGCCTGCCCGGCGCTCCATCGAGCCCCGTCCCGCCCTGTGCGGGACGGGGCTCTTCTGCATGTCCGCACGCGGCCCCTCCCATTGACGACCGCGGGTCCGTGTATCTAGCCTCTGTTCTCATACATGGACGGTATTCACAAGGGGAGATGATCTGGGTGGGCGGCGACCCGAGTCCTGAGGATGTGGCACGGCGGCTGCGGGACGGGATGCGGCAGGGCGTGCTGTCCTTCCCGCTCACCTCCTTCCGCGACGACGGCGCCCTCGACCCCGACGGCTTCCGCGCCCACGTCGCGGACCGCCTCGCCGCCGGACCCGGCGCCGTCTTCCCGGCCTGCGGCACCGGCGAGTTCTTCTCGCTGGACGAGGAGGAGTACCGCACCGTCGTGCGCGTCACGGCCGAGGAGGCGGCGGGCCGGGTGCCCGTGGTCGCCGGCACCGGGTACGGCTGGGCGCAGGCCGCCCGGTTCGCGCGGATCGCCGAGGAGGCCGGCGCCGACGCGCTGCTCGTGCTGCCGCACTACCTGGTCGACGCCCCGCAGGACGGACTCGCCGCCCAGCTGGAGCGGCTCGCCGCCCGCACCCGGCTGCCCCTGATCGCCTACCAGCGCGGCCAAGTCGCCTACGACGCCGACACGTTGCGGCGCATCGCCCGCATCCCGACCGTCATCGGCCTCAAGGACGGCCACAGCGACCTCGACCGGCTCCAGCGCCTCACCCTCGCCGCCCCCGACGGCTTCCTCTTCTTCAACGGCGCGGCCACCGCCGAGATCCAGGCCCGCGCCTACGCCACCGTCGGCGTCCCCGCCTACTCCTCCGCCGTGCACGCCTTCGCCCCCGAGATCGCCGGCGCCTTCTTCACCGCGCTCGGCGAGGGGGACCGCGGCACCATGGAGAAGCTGCTGCGCGCGTTCTACGTCCCCTTCGTCGAACTCCGCGACCGCGCACCCGGATACGCCGTCTCCCTGGTGAAGGCGGCGGCCCGGCTGCGGGGGCAGCGCGTCGGCCCGGTGCGCGCCCCGCTCACCGACCCCGCGCCCGCCGACCTCGCCGGCCTCAAGGCCCTCCTCACCGCCGGACTCGACCTCGTAGGAGCCTCCCTGTGACCCGTGACCTGACCATCGCCGAGGTACGGCTGACGCCGATCCTGGTCGCCGACGCGCCGCTGCTCAACACCCAGGGCGTGCACCAGCCGTACACGCCCCGGCTGATCGTCGAGGTCGTCACGGCCGACGGGATCACCGGGCTCGGTGAGACGTACGGCGACACCAAGTACCTCGACCTGGCCCGTCCGCTCGCCGCCCACCTCACCGGCCGGTCGGTCATGGATGTGAACGCCCTCTTCGCGGTCGACCTCGGTGTGGACGAGTCCCGGGTCGACGGCGAGGTGGACGCCGGGGGGCTGCGCGGGGTGCAGAGCGCCGACAAGCTGAGGCTGTCCGTGCTCTCCGCCTTCGAGGTCGCCTGCCTCGACGCCCAGGGCAGGGCGCTCGGGCTGCCCGTGCACGCCCTGCTCGGCGGCAGGCTCCGGGACACCGTCGAGTACAGCGCCTACCTGTTCTACAAGTGGGCCGGGCACCCGGCGGGCGTCCCGGCCGAGCCCGATTCCTGGGGCGCCGCCCTCGACCCGGCCGGAGTCGTGGAGCAGGCGCGCACCCTGCGGCGGCGGCACGGGTTCGGGTCGTTCAAGCTCAAGGGAGGGGTGTTCCCGCCCGAGGAGGAGATCGCGGCCGTCCGCGCCCTCGCCGACGCCTTCCCCGGCCACCCGCTGCGCCTCGACCCCAACGGCGCCTGGTCGGTGGAGACCTCCCTGAAGGTGGCGGAGGAGCTGGGGGACGTCCTGGAGTACCTGGAGGACCCGACGCTGGGCACGCCCGCCATGGCCGAGGTGTCCGCGGGCACCGGGGTCCCGCTCGCCACCAACATGTGCGTGACCACCTTCGGGGAGATCGCGGAGGCCTTCACGCGCGACGCCGTACAGGTCGTCCTCTCCGACCACCACTACTGGGGCGGGCTGCGCAACACCCGGCACCTCGCCGCCGTCTGCGCCGCCTTCGGGGTCGGGGTGTCCATGCACTCCAACACCCACCTCGGCATCAGCCTGGCCGCGATGACCCAGGTGGCCGCCACCGTGCCGGACCTGCACCACGCCTGCGACTCCCACTACCCCTGGCAGGCGGAGGACGTGCTCACCGAGCGGATCACCTTCACCGACGGCCGGGTCGCGGTCTCCGACGCCCCCGGACTCGGCGTCGAACTGGACCGCGACGAGCTGGCCCGGCTGCACCGGCGGTGGGCCGAGGACGACGGCTCGCTGCGCGACCGGGACGACGCGAAGGCGATGCGCGCGGCCGAGCCGGGGTGGCGCACGCCGGTGATGCCGCGCTGGTGAGCCCGGCCCGCGGGCCCCTTGTACGGAGCGCTACGTGGTGCACACTGGCCAGAACCGCACCACGTCAGGGAGCGCACCGTGACCCCGTCACACACGATCACCGGAGAGGAACCGGAACACCTCACCCAGGCAGCGCGCCGTCAGGCCCAGATCGACCCGCTGGCCGCGCTGCGCGCCCCCGGTGATCCCCCCTGGGACGTGTACCTGACCGGCACGGTCTTCCTCGACATCATCTTCACGGGCCTGGAGTCGGCCCCCGTGCGGGGCACCGAGTCCTGGGCCCGGGGCATGGGCTCCAGCCCCGGCGGGGTCGCCAACATGGCCGCCGCGCTGGCCCGGCTGGGCCTGCGCACGTCCCTCGCCGCGGCCTTCGGCGACGACCACTACGGCGAGTACTGCTGGGACGCCCTCGAACAGGGCGAGGGCATCGACCTGTCGCCCTCGCGGACCGTGCCCGGCTGGCACTCCCCGGTGACCGTGTCCATGGCCTACGAGGGCGAGCGGACCATGGTGTCCCACGGCCACGAGCCGCCGCCGGAGGAGCCGGCGCCCGACTGCCCGCCCCCCGCGCGGGCCGCCGTCGCCTCCCTCACCCCGGGACGCCGGGCGCCCTGGATCGCCCAGGCCGCCCGGGAGGGGACCCGGATCTTCGCCGACGTCGGCTGGGACGACACCGGGGCCTGGGACCTGTCGGGGCTGGCCGACCTGGAGCACTGCGAGGCGTTCCTGCCCAACGCGGCGGAGGCGATGCGGTACACCGGCTCCGACGGCCCGCGGGCCGCCGCGCACGCGCTGACCGAGTACGTGCCGGTGGCCGTGGTGACGCTGGGCTCGGAGGGGGCCTACGCGGTGGACCGGCGCACCGGGGAGGCCGCCGAGGTGCCCGCGATCGCCGTGGAGGCGCTGGACCCGACGGGGGCCGGGGACGTGTTCGTCGCCGGGTTCGTGACGGGGTCCCTGGCGGGGTGGCCGCTGGCCGACCGGCTGGCCTTCGCCGGGCTCACGGCCGCGCTGTCGGTGCAGGAGTTCGGGGGGTCCCTGTCCGCGCCGGGGTGGTCGGAGATCGGGGCGTGGTGGCGGCGGGTGCAGTCCCTTCCGGGGCAGGACCCGAAGGCGCTGGAGAGGTACGCGTTCCTCGAGGGGCTGGTGCCGGAGCGGCTGGACCGGCCCTGGCCGCTGCGGCGGGCGGTGCCGACGATCGGGTTCGGCCGGTCCGGCTGACCGGACGGGCGTCCGGGGCCGGGTGACGGCCTTCGAAAACTCCTACGGTCTTGTCAGCCCCCCGTCGTACCCTGGAACCGCGAGGCCGCCCTCAGCCATGCGGCCGTGACGAGGAGGAAGCGCAGGCCTTAAGCGCCGGCCCATGACACAGACACCCACAGCTCAGACCCCCGCGCAGGAGCAGGCGAGAGCGCAATTGACCGTCCCCGCCCAGCACCCCATGGTGACCGTGCTGGGGTCCGGCGACTCCCTCCTGCGTGTGATCGAGAGGGCCTTCCCGGCGGCCGACATCCATGTCCGGGGCAATGAGATCAGCGCGGTCGGCGACCCTGCGGACGTCGCCCTCATTTCGCGCGTGTTCGACGAGATGATGCTGGTGCTCCGCACCGGGCAGCCGATGACGGAGGACGCAGTGGAACGCTCGATCGCCATGCTCAAGTCGAGCGAGAACGGGACGAGCGACGGGCCGGAGACCCCGGCCGAGGTGCTGACGCAGAACATCCTGTCCTCGCGGGGCCGCACGATCCGCCCGAAGACCCTCAACCAGAAGCGGTACGTCGACGCGATCGACAAGCACACGATCGTCTTCGGCATCGGCCCCGCCGGTACCGGCAAGACCTACCTGGCCATGGCCAAGGCCGTCCAGGCCCTGCAGTCCAAGCAGGTCAACCGGATCATCCTGACCCGTCCCGCGGTCGAGGCGGGGGAGCGGCTCGGCTTCCTGCCCGGCACCCTCTACGAGAAGATCGACCCCTACCTGCGCCCGCTGTACGACGCGCTGCACGACATGCTCGACCCCGACTCCATCCCGCGGCTCATGGCCGCCGGGACCATCGAGGTCGCGCCGCTCGCCTACATGCGCGGACGCACGCTCAACGACGCCTTCATCATCCTGGACGAGGCCCAGAACACGAGCCCCGAACAGATGAAGATGTTCCTCACCCGCCTCGGCTTCGACTCGAAGATCGTGATCACCGGTGACGTGACGCAGGTCGACCTGCCGAACGGCACCAAGAGCGGTCTGCGGCAGGTGCAGGAGATCCTGGAGGGCGTCGAGGACGTCCACTTCTCCCGGCTGTCGTCCCACGATGTCGTACGGCACAAGCTGGTGGGCCGTATCGTCGACGCGTACGAGTTGTACGACAGCCAGCACGGCACGGAGAACGGCACCCACAAGGGCGGCCGTGGCAGGACCGGCGCCAAGGCTCCCAAGGGGAAGTAGACCAGCACGACCATGTCGATCGACGTCAACAACGAGTCCGGCACCGAGGTCGACGAGCAGGCGATCCTCGACATCGCCCGCTACGCGCTCGCGCGGATGCGCATCCACCCGCTCTCCGAGCTCTCGGTGATCGTCGTGGACGCCGACGCCATGGAGCAGCTGCACATCCAGTGGATGGACCTGCCGGGCCCGACCGATGTCATGTCCTTCCCGATGGACGAGCTGCGTCCGCCGTCGAAGGACGACGACGAGCCGCCGCAGGGGCTGCTCGGCGACATCGTGCTGTGCCCGGAGGTCGCCACCAGGCAGGGGGCGGAGGCGCCCACGCAGCACTCCATGGACGAGGAGCTCCAGCTGCTCACCGTCCACGGCGTGCTGCACCTGCTCGGGTACGACCACGAGGAGCCCGACGAGAAGGCCGAGATGTTCGGGCTGCAGGCCGCCATCGTGGACGGATGGCGCGGTGAGCGCGGGCTGACCGGGCCGTCCCCGGCGCCGACCGTCTCGTAAGCGGGCCGTATGTCTCCGCAGATCGTGATCGGCGCGATCGCGCTGGTCGTCGTCGCCTGGCTCGCCGCCTGCGCGGAGGCGGGCCTGGCCCGGGTCTCCAGCTTCCGTGCCGAGGAGGCGGTGAAGTCCGGCCGCCGCGGCGGCGCCAGGCTCGCCCAGATCGCCGCCGACCCCACCCGCTACCTGAACGTGGCCCTGCTGGTCCGCGTCGCCTGCGAGATGGCCGCCGCGGCCCTGGTGACGTACGCCTGCCTGCAGGAGTTCGACACCACCTGGCAGGCGCTGCTGGTCGCCATCGGGGTCATGGTCCTGGTGTCGTACGTCGCCGTGGGCGTGTCGCCGCGCACCATCGGCCGGCAGCACCCGCTGAACACGGCGACCGCGGCCGCGTACGTGCTGCTGCCGCTCGCCCGGATCATGGGGCCGATCCCGTCGCTGCTGATCCTCATCGGCAACGCGCTGACCCCCGGCAAGGGCTTCCGGCGCGGTCCGTTCGCCTCCGAGGCCGAGCTGCGCGCGCTCGTCGACCTCGCCGAGAAGGAGTCGCTGATCGAGGACGAGGAGCGCCGCATGGTGCACTCGGTCTTCGAGCTGGGCGACACCCTGGTGCGCGAGGTCATGGTGCCGCGGACCGACCTCGTCGTCATCGAGCGGTACAAGACCATCCGGCAGGCGCTGACGCTGGCCCTGCGTTCGGGCTTCTCCCGGATCCCGGTGACCGGCGAGAGCGAGGACGACATCGTCGGCATCGTGTACCTGAAGGACCTGGTCCGCAGGACGCACATCAGCCGGGAGGCGGAGAGCGACCTGGTGTCGACCGTGATGCGGCCCGCCGTCTTCGTGCCCGACACCAAGAACGCAGGTGACCTGCTGCGCGAGATGCAGAAGGAGCGCAACCACGTCGCCGTCGTCATCGACGAGTACGGCGGCACCGCCGGCATCGTCACCATCGAGGACATCCTCGAGGAGATCGTCGGCGAGATCACCGACGAGTACGACCGCGAACTCCCGCCCGTGGAGGAGCTCGGCGACGACCGCTTCCGGGTCACCGCCCGCCTCGACATCACGGACCTCGGCGAGCTGTACGGCCTGGAGGAGTACGACGACGAGGACGTGGAGACCGTCGGCGGACTGCTCGCCAAGGCCCTCGGCCGCGTCCCCATCGCGGGTGCGTCCGCCGAGGTCGAGCTGCCCGACGAGCGCAGGCTGAAGCTGACCGCGGAGGCCGCCGCCGGCCGCCGCAACAAGATCGTGACGGTCCTCGTCGAGCCCGTTCCGGCGCCCGTCGCCGAGGAGGCGAGGCCCGAGTGACGCCCGAGGCGCTGCGCGCGTTCTGCCTGTCCTTCAACGCGGCCGAGGAGGACTTCCCGTTCAACCCGGAGACCTCGGTCTTCAAGGTGCGGGGCAAGATGTTCGCCCTGACGAACCTGGGCGCGCGGCCCCTCACGGCCAACCTCAAGTGCGACCCGGAGGACGCGATCCGGCTCCGCACCGAGCACGAGGGGCTGGTCGTCCCCGGCTGGCACATGAACAAACGGCACTGGAACACCGTGACCGTCGACGGCGGGCTGCCGGACCGGCTGGTCCGCGAGCTGATCGAGGACTCGTACGACCTCGTCGTCGCCGGGCTGCCGAGGGCGGAGCGGCTGCGGCTGGACCGGCCGTGATCGAGTTGCGCTGGACCCGACGGGGACCGGGGACGTGATCGTCGCCGGGTTCGTGACGGGGTCCACTGAGCGGGACGCCGACCGACCCGGCGATCAGGGCCGCGGTGCCCCCGAGATCGTTCAGACCCTGGACTGAGCTCGGCGCGGCCCGGGCGGCTTCGTATGCTCTGGGCATGACCGACAGCAACGCGCTTGATCCCGAGGACCGCAAGATCGTCACCCTGGCCCGCTCGGCCCGGGTCCGCAACGGTGTGCCCGAGGGGGCGGCCGTGCGGGACGACACCGGGCGTACCTACGTCGCCGGGTCGGTGGAGCTGGCCTCGCTGAAGCTGAGTGCCCTGCGGACCGCGGTGGCGATGGCCGTGGCGTCCGGGGCGCGGTCGCTGGAGGCGGCGGCCGTGGTGAGCGAGGGGGAGTCGCTGGCCGCGGAGGACCTGGCCGCCGTCGCCGATCTCGGGGGCGCGGGGACGCCCGTGCTGCTGGCCGGGCCCGACGGTGAGGTCCGGGTCACCGCGTCCGCCGGGTGACCGAACGTAAGGTCGGCTGGATTTCAACCTTGTTGGGCGTGGGCTCCCGCGCATCAATGGACCCGTAACTCCCGACGGGCCGTCAGATCCGCACCGCCGGCGCAGCGTGCCGCACCCGCCTGCGCAGGCCTCTCTCTCGTCCGTCGGCGTCCCCCCACAGCGCACTCCCCACCAGGGAAGGGAAGCGGATCCCCATGAGAGGCACGCGCACGGCAACGGGTGCGGCGCTGGTCGCCGGGGCCCTCGCGGTCACCGGACTCACCTTCGCGCCCACCGCGGCCGCCGTCACCCCACAGTCGGCGACCATCACCGCGAGCTGCGGCATCTTCGGCGGCGGCACGGCCACGCTCACCGCCACCCAGAGCGGCACCTCGGCCACCATCACCCTCACCTCCTCCGCGATCAGCGCGCCCGTCGCGGTGGCCCAGGACTCCATCTCCTCCACGCTCACCCTGGCCAGGGCCGGCGGCGGCTCCGTCGTGTTCGGCGGTACGAAGAACCCGGCCATGAACACCGGCGACCCGGTCAGCGTCGGCCCGCTCCCCGGCACCGTCGCCTCCGGTGACAGCCTGGACGCCTACGGCGGCTCCCTGAAGATGGTGATCTTCGGGATCACCGTGACCTGCAAGGCGAGCGGCCCGCAGTCGCCCGGCCCCTTCGTCTTCGACTGACCGGCCTGAGCGATCTGTTCCGGTTCCGGCCGGAAGCCCCGTGGATGCCGCAGAATCTGATGATCCGTCAGATTTCTGCGGCATCTCCATTGACTTCTCACCCCTGCTCCACATCAATGCCCCCTGTCGGCGCAGATGAGCCGCTGCGCCCGCGACCCTCAGGAGGGGGCCCCATGGGTTCGACACCCCCACGTCCACGAAGATCCCGACGGTGGCGCTGGGCGTCGCTGTTCGGGGCGACCGCGCTCGCGGTCACCGCGGGCGGCGCGCTGGCCTGCCCGGCCGGTGCGGCCGGCACGAACGTGGACTTCGCCACGCACTGCATCCCGCCCGCCGTCGCGGGCATCCCGCCGATCGACGGCACCACGACCGCCGGTGTCTCGGTGGACAACGCCAGCCCGAAGGTCGGCGACACGGTCACCGTGACCTACACCGTGGTCACCGCCGCCGCGTCCAACCCCACGGACCTGGCCCTGCCCGCCGACATCATGACCCCGACCGGCAAGGTCACCCTCGGTGGCGCGCAGACGGGGGACGTGACGGTCACCGGGCCGAAGAAGAACCCGCCGGTGCCGGGGAAGGCGGCCTTCCCGTCCTTCTCCATGACCGGCACGTTCACCGTCACCAAGGCCGGGCAGATCACCCTCTCGCCCGGCGACTACAACATCCACACCAGCTACATCCTGGAGCTGGACACCCCCTGCACGGTCACCAACCCGCCCGCTCCGGTGTCGCAGACCGTCACCGCGACCTCCGGCACTCCTGCCAACACCCGGGCGATCTCGCTGAGTTCGGCCTCCGGTGACCCCGGCGCGAGCGTCACGGTCACCGGGACGAACTTCACGCCGGGCGCCACGGTCACGCTGGCCGGGCGGTCCGGGACCACCCAGACCGGCGACACGGCCAAGGCGACCGCCGACTCCAAGGGCTCCTTCAGCGGCTCCCTCGTCGTCAGCGACAAGACGACGACCGGGATCGTGGCCTACGAGGGCGGCTCCTGGAACGCGGACACGGGCGCGGGCCCCGCGGCCTACGTCGTCAACGACAACACCCCCGTCCCGCCGGGCAGCCAGAAGCTGACCACCACCGTCAAGGCGGGCACGCTGTCCATGACCCAGGCCGGGGACTCCGTCGCGCTGTCGGCGGTCGACTTCGGCAAGGGCGGCGCCTCCACCGGGAAGCTCCAGACCGTGACCGTGCAGGACTTCCGCGGCGGCCCCGCGGGCTGGTCCCTGACCGGCAAGGTCACCGACTTCACCGGCCCCGGCGGCAGGATCGACGCCGGGAAGCTGAGCTGGACCCCCGCCTGCGCGACCAAGGCGGGCAGCCCCAGCACCTGCAAGGCGGGTTCGGCGGGTGCCGTGGGCGGCACGGGGGCGACCCTCGCGTCGACCCCCGACTCCACGCTCACCGGCGGTGAGTTCACCGTCGACGCCGGGCTCTCCCTGGACGTGCCGGCGTTCACGCCCCCGGGCGCGTACTCCGGCGTGCTCACACTGACGCTCACCTGAGCGTGCGGGCGTCCGCACCCGCCCGTTCCCCGAACGCACGGGGCGTCCGCACCCGCCCGCTCCCCTGTCTCCCGTCCGTGCCCGTCCGCGCCGTCCGTGGGGGTCCGCACCCATGCGCAAGCTGTACGTCCTCCTCCTGGGTCTGCTGCTGGCAGCGCAGGCCGCGCCCGCGCACGCCGCCGACAACGGCAGCTGGTCCGTCTACCCGGTCGCGTCCCGGATCGCCGCCCGGCCCTACTTCTACCTCTCCGCCGGCCCCGGCCAGACCCTCACCGACGAGGTCGCCGTCCAGAACAGGACCGGCCGGCCGCTCACCTTCCGGCTCTACGCGGCCGACGCCTACAACACGCCCCGCGACGGCGGCTTCGCCGTGCGCACGCTGAAGGAGCGGATGCGCGGGGTGGGCGCCTGGGCGAGGCTCGCGAAGTCCCGGATCACCGTGCCCGGGCACAAGACCGTCACCGTGCCGTTCACCATGCGGGTCCCGCGGGGCGCCGAGCCCGGCGACCACCCGGGGGCGCTCGTCGCCCTCGACGAGCGGATCGACCCCGGCAGCGGCCGGCTCGCCCTCGGTGTCCAGCGGGCCGTCGGCGCCCGCGTCTACCTGCGGGTCGGCGGCCCCACGCTCCCCGCGCTCTCCGTCGGAAACGTGCACATCAGCCACCACCAGCCCCTGATCCCCGGCCTCGGCGGCAGCACGGCGACCGTCTCCTACACCCTGCGCAACAGCGGGAACGTCACCCTGGACCCGAAGGTGGAGCTGACGGCGCGCGGGCTGTTCGGCCGTACGCTGCTCGACCGCGAACTGACGCGGGTGCCCTCCGAGCTGCTGCCGGGGCAGTCGGTGCGGCTCACCGAGACCTGGCGCGGAGCGCCCCAGCTCGACCGGGCCGACGTCACGCTGACCGCGAGCGCGCCGGGTACCCGGCAGTCGGCGAGCGCCTCCTTCGTCGCGCTGCCGTGGGCGGTGGCCGCGCTGCTGTTCGCCGCGGGCCTGGTGACCGGGGTGCTGCTGGTCAGAGCGCGTCGGGGCCGCGCTCGCCGGTCCGTACCCGTACGACCGTCTCCACCGGCACGGACCACACCTTCCCGTCCCCGATCTTCCCCGTCTGCGCGGCCCTGACGATCGCGTCGATGACGGGGTCGGCGTCCGCGTCCTCCACCACGACCTCGATCCGCGCCTTCGGCACCAGGTCGACCCGGTACTCGGCCCCCCGGTACACCTCGGTGTGGCCGCGCTGCCGGCCGTAGCCGCTCGCCTCGGTCACGGTCAGACCCTGCACCCCCAGCTCCTGCAGGGCGGTCTTGACCTCGTCCAGACGGTACGGCTTGACGATCGCGGTGATGAGCTTCATGCCTGGCTCTTGACCTTCTGGGCAGAGGAAAGGACGGAGTGGGAGACCGGGGCGCCGTGGCCCAGCACCCCGTGATCGTAAGCCGTCTCGGCGTGCACCGTAAGGTCCAGTCCGGTGTGCTCCTGCTCCTCGCTCGCGCGGAAGCCCATCGCCTTGTCGATCAGCTTGCCCAGGCCGTACGTCACCGTGAAGGCGTACCCGGCCACGACCACCACGGCGAGCAGCTGCCGGCCGAGCGGGGCGAGCCCGCCGCCGTAGAACAGGCCCTCCGCGCCGCCGGTCATCGCCTTCTCGGCGAACAGGCCGATCAGCAGGGTGCCGATGACGCCGCCGACCAGGTGAACGCCGACGACGTCCAGGGAGTCGTCGTAGTTCAGCTTGAACTTCCAGCTCACGGCGTAGCTGCACACCACTCCGGCGGCGAGGCCGACGACGAGGGCGCCGAGCAGCGAGACCGTGCCGCAGGCCGGGGTGATCGCGACCAGGCCGGCGACCGCGCCCGAGGCGGCGCCCAGGGTGGTGGGGTGGCCGTCGCGCCGCTGCTCGACGAAGAGCCAGCCGAGCAGGCCCGTGCAGCCGGCGGCGAGCGTGTTGAGGAAGGCGGCGGCGGCCAGGCCGTTCGCGCCGAGGGCGCTGCCCGCGTTGAAGCCGAACCAGCCGAACCAGAGCAGACCGGCGCCCAGGACGACCATCGGCAGGTTGTGCGGCCGCATGGCGTCCTTCTTGAACCCGAGCCGCGGCCCGAGGACCAGGCACAGGGCGAGACCGGAGGCGCCGGAGGTGATCTCCACCGGCAGCCCGCCCGCGAAGTCGAGCGCGCCGAGCTTGTCGAGGATCCAGCCGCCCGGGCCCCACACCCAGTGGGTGACCGGAACGTATACGAGCAGGGCCCACACCGGGACGAAGACCAGCCAGGCCGGGAACCTGGCCCGGTCGGCGACGGCACCGCTGATCAGGGCGGCGGTGATGATCGCGAAGGTCAGCTGGAAGGTGGCGTAGAGGAGGGTGGGGACCGTGCCGTGCACGCTGTGGGGGCCGAGGCCGCTCATGCCCGCGTGACCGAGGCCGCCGATGAGGCCGCCGAACGCGTCGTCGCCGAAGGCCAGGGAGTAGCCGGCCGCCAGCCAGACCACCGTGACCAGGGCGATCGAGACGAAGCTCATCATCAGCATGTTGAGGACGCTCTTCGTGCGGACCATGCCGCCGTAGAACAGGGCGAGGCCCGGGGTCATCAGCAGGACGAGGGCGGTCGCGGCGAGCAGCCAGGCGGTGTCGCCGGTGTTCACGTGAGCGGCGGCGAGGGTCACGGGCGTCTCCAACGTGGGGGGGCTCGTCAGAGGGTCACCGGTGCGGGTTTCCGGTCGCGTACAGGTGTGTTTCCGTGACGTTTCATTGCCTGAGGGTTACCGGGACCTCACCGTGCGGCGGGGGTTCGTGGATCAGGGACAATGAACGGCATGAGCGTTCGCACCCAGTCATCCGAGACGCCGGCCGAGGCCGTCCACCGCGCCGGCTTCGCCTGCTTCGTGGGCCGGCCCAACGCGGGCAAGTCCACCCTCACGAACGCTCTGGTCGGGCAGAAGGTGGCGATCACCGCGAACCAGCCGCAGACGACGCGGCACACGGTCCGGGGCATCGTGCACCGGCCCGACGCCCAGCTGATCCTGGTGGACACCCCGGGGCTGCACAAGCCGCGCACCCTGCTCGGCGAGCGGCTCAACGACGTCGTGCGCACCACGTGGGCCGAGGTCGACGTGATCGGCTTCTGCCTGCCGGCGAACGAGAAGATCGGCCCCGGTGACCGCTTCATCGCCAAGGAGCTGGCGGGGATCAAGAAGTCCCCGAAGGTCGCCATCGTCACCAAGACCGATCTGGTCGACTCGAAGACCCTGGCCGAGCAGCTGATCGCGATCGACCAGCTGGGCAAGGAGCTGGGCATCGAGTGGGCGCAGATCGTCCCGGTGTCGGCGACCGCGAACAAGCAGGTCGACCTCCTGGCGGACCTGCTGATCCCGATGCTGCCCGAGGGCCCGGCCCTCTACCCCGAGGGCGACCTCACCGACGAGCCCGAGCAGGTCATGATCGCGGAGCTCATCCGTGAGGCCGCGCTGGAGGGCGTCCGCGACGAACTGCCGCACTCCATCGCGGTGGTCGTGGAGGAGATGCTCCCGCGCGAGGACCGCCCCGCCGACCGTCCCCTCCTCGACATCCACGCCAACGTCTACATCGAGCGCCCCAGCCAGAAGGGCATCATCATCGGCCCCAAGGGCAAGCGCCTGAAGGAGGTCGGCATCAAGTCCCGCAGGCAGATCGAGGCACTGCTTGGCACTCCCGTCTTCCTGGACCTGCACGTGAAGGTGGCGAAGGACTGGCAGCGGGACCCGAAGCAGCTGCGCAAGCTGGGGTTCTGACACCCTTCACGACCGCGACGGCGCGAGGTCCTGCGTCCCCACCACCCTCAGCAGTTGCAGTCTCTCGTGCGACTCCGTCCCCGGGCGGGCCGTGTGGATGACGAGGTGCTGGTGACGTTCGTGGGTCAGCAGGACCTCGCAGTCCAGTTCCAGCAGGCCCACCACGGGGTGCAGGAAGCGTTTCGTGGCGGGGCGGCGCAAAGAGACCTCGTGCGCGTCCCATAGCCGGTCGAACTCCTCGCTGGCCGAGCGGAGTTCGGCGACCAGGGAGACCGGCTCCGGGTCGTCGGGACGGGCCGCCGCCACCGCGCGGAGGTTGGCCACGTGGGCGTGGGCGTGCGCCGGCCGGTCCTCGGGCGGGAAGAGCGCGCGGGCCGTGGGGTCCAGGAAGAACCTCCGCGTCAGGTTCCGCTCCCGCGGCGGACGGGCGAGCGCGTCGCCGACCAGCGCCTTGGCCGGCGCGTTCTGCGCCAGTACCGTCCCGCAGTCCGTCACCACCTGCGCCGGGCAGTCGTACAGCCGGTCCAGCACCAGCAGCAGTCCCGGACGCACGTGTGCGGAGGCCGTGTCCCGCCGCGGGGGCTCCTCGCCCGCCAGATGGAAGAGATGGTCCCGCTCGTCGTCGGTCAGGCGCAGGGCGCGCGCCAGCGCCGTCAGCATCTGCCGGGACGGGCGCGGCCCCCGGCGCTGCTCCAGCCGCGTGTAGTAGTCGACCGACATGCCGGCCAGCGACGCCACCTCCTCCCGTCGCAGACCGGGGGTGCGGCGGCGGGCGCCGGGCGTCAGGCCCACGTCGGACGGGTCGAGGCGGGTGCGGCCACGGCGCAGGAAGTCCGCGAGTTCGGCTCGGTTCACCCCTCCAGGGTGCGGGAGACCGCGGGGCTTATCCAGGGAGTGCTGGTCCCCTGATCGGAAGGTCTCTCCCGCCCGGCACCGCACCGTCCGACCGTGGTGGCACCGATACGAGAGGGAGCGGACCATGACGGTGACACTGGTGACGGGCGCGACGGGACAGGTCGGGCGGCGCTTCGTGCCGAGGCTGCTGGCACAGACCCGCGCCGGGGAGCAGGTGCGGGTGCTGGTGCGTGACGCGGCGCGCGGGGAGCGGTTCGCCGAGCTGGGCGCGGAGGTCGTGACCGGGGACCTGCGGGACGAGGACGTACTCGGCAAGGCGGTGGCGGGGGCGGACGCCGTCGTCAACGTCGCCGCCTCCTTCCGGGGCGTCCCCGACGAGGAGGCGCGCGCCGTCAACCGAGACGCGGCCGTGGCCCTGGGGCGGGCCGCGCTGACTTCCGGAGTGCGGCGGTTCGTGCAGGTCAGCACGGGGCTCGTGTACGGCGTCGGACGAGGGCGCCCGCTGACCGAGGACGACGAGAGCCGGCCCGGCGGCGCGATGTGGGGCGCCTACCCCGAGTCCAAGGCCGAGGCCGAACGCGAACTCCTCGCGCTGGACGGCCGGATGGAGGTGCGCATCGCCCGCCTCCCCTTCGTCTACGGCGACGGCGATCCGCACCTCGCCCAGTCCCTGCGCTGGGCCGCGCACTGGGCGGCGACCCAGCGGCTGCACATGGGCCACCACGCGGACGTCGCCCAGGGACTGCTGCGCCTGCTGCACGCCCCGGCCGTGCGCGGCCCCGTCCACAACATCGCCGACGACGCCCCGGTGACAGCGGTCGAGCTGCACCAGATCAACGGCGCCGAACCGCCCGCCGGCCTGCACGCCCGGACCGACCCCGACCCGTGGCTCGGCATCATGTCCACCGAGCGGATCCGCCGGGACCTCGGTTTCCGGCCGCTCTACCCGACGGTGTGGTCCGCCCGGGACGCCGGAGCCCTGTGACTCAGTCCACCCCCCGGATCCGGCCCACCAGCACCGCCCCGGCCAGCCCGATCACCGCCGCCACCAGGTACAGCACCCGGTATCCGCCGAGGTAGGTGACGATCGGCGCGGCCAGGGCGGGGGCCGCGACCTGGGGCAGGGCGTTGGCCACGTTGATCACGCCGAGGTCCTTGCCCCGGTCCAGGGCCTTCGGCAGCACGTCGGTCATGAGAGCGAAGTCGACGGAGGTGAACACGCCGAAGCCGACGCCCAGCACCGCCGCCGCGGTGACCGCGCCCGGCCAGGTCTGCCAGGCGGACAGCGCCGCCGTGGCCACCGCCATCAGCAGCCCCGACCAGACGACGAACGGCTTGCGCCGGCCCACCCGGTCGGACCAGACGCCGCCCACCACGACGGTCGCCATCAGGGTCAGGCCGTTGACCGCCGTCAGGATCAGCACGCCCTGCTCGGGGTCGTGGTGGTGGAGGCGGTCGCGGAGGTAGTAGAGCAGGTACAGCAGGACCAGGGAGTTGCTGAGGTTGATCAGGAACCGGGTCAGCCACGCCCAGCCGAGGTCGGGATGGCGGCGCGGGCTCAGCCAGAACCCCGCCAGGAAGCCCCGCCACGACCACGCGGGGCGGTCCTCGGCCGCCAGCCGCAGATCCTCGAACCGCAGCACGTACGGCAGCACCCCCACCACCGTGAACACCGCGCAGGCCACGTACCCGGCGCCGGTCCCGCCCGCCGCCGTGGCCAGACCCGTGCCGCCGACCACGCCCAGGATCTGCGCGGCACCCAGCCAGCCGCCCACCGCGCCCCGCTGACGCCGGGGCACCCGGTCCGGCACGGCCGCCGTCACCGCCGCGAACGCCGCGTTCAGGGTGAGCTGCGCCAGGCACCAGCCCAGCGTCATCGTCCACACCCCGCCCGCGCCCGCGAGCAACAGCAGGGACAGCGCCCCGCCCGCCGTACCGGCCACGATCCATGGGGTACGGCGGCCCCGGCGGGCCGTCGTCCGGTCCGACAGCGCGCCGAACAGGGGGTTGGCGAGCAGCGAGACCACCGCGCCCGCCCCCGTCACCCACGCCAGCAGCGTCTCCTTCGCCATCCCGGAGCCGGGCGCGAACTCCTTGGCCTGGGAGGCGAGCAGGATCTGCAGCGGCCCGAACCAGCCCACCCAGATGGCCCCGTTGGCCAGTGACAGCGCGGCCGTCCAGCCCCGGCCGACCGGTTCGACGGGCTCGGCGAGGGCGGCGTGGACCGGCCGGACGGTGGTCATCCCCGTGCCGGTCGTCCCTGGGCCCGGAGCACGTCCCGGAACCAGTGGTAGGAGGCCTTGGGGGTGCGCTCCTGGGTGTCGAAGTCCACGTGCACCAGGCCGAAGCGGCGCGCGTACCCCTCGGCCCACTCGAAGTTGTCCAGCAGGGACCAGACGAAATAGCCGCGCACGTCCACGCCGGCCTCCAGCGCGGTGTGCAGGGCGCGCAGATGGCCGTCCAGGTAGGCGATGCGCTCCTGGTCGTCGATGCCCTCGTAGGAGCAGCCGTTCTCGGTGACGACGACCGGCGGGAGCCGGTCGCCGTACCGGTCCCGGAAGCCGCACAGCAGCTCAGTGAGGCCCTCCGGGACCACCGGCCAGCCGAAGTCGGTGACCGGGCGCCCCTCGATCTCCCGGACCGAGAAAGGGAGTTCGGCGGGCAGGCTGAGTCCGCCGTACTCGGCGTCGCCGCCGCCCGGTGCCCCCACCTTCGTCGGCGCGTAGTAGTTGACGCCGTACCAGTCGAGCGGTTCGGAGATGACCTTCAGGTCGGCCTCGGCGTCCCCCGGCATCAGCGCGTCCAGCCCGTCCGGGTAGCGGCCGAGCAGCACCGGGTCGGCGAACAGGCGGTTGAGCAGGAGGTCGTAGAAGCCGGCCGCCTCCGTGTCGGAGGGTTCCCGCGAGGCGGGCCAGGTGGGGCCGTGGGAGTTGGCGATGCCGATGTCCGCGGCGCCGGCCGCGCGCAGGGCCCGTACGGCGAGGCCGTGGGCGAGCAGCTGGTGGTGGGCGACCGGGAGGGCGTCGAAGAGCAGCTTCCTGCCGGGGGCGTGGGCGCCGAGGGCGTGGCCCAGCAGGGTGTGCTCGGCCGGTTCGTTGAGGGTGATCCACTTGGTGACCCGGTCGCCGAGCCGTTCGGCCACCACGGACACGTGCTCGGCGAACCGGGCCGCCGTGTCCCGCTCCAGCCAGTCCAGCGAGGCGGGCAGGTCCCAGTGGAAGAGGGTGGGCACGGGCCGTACGCCGGCCGCGCACAGCGCGTCGACCAGGCGGTCGTAGAAGTCCAGTCCGCCGGGGGAGTTCACGCGGGGCCAGGAGACGGAGAAGCGGTACGCGTCCACGCCGAGGCCGGCGAGGAGGGCCACGTCCTCGGGGTAGCGGTGGTAGTGGTCGCAGGCCACCGCCGCGGTCGAGCCGTCCTTCACCCGCCCCGGCTCGGCGGTGAACACGTCCCACACGGACGGCTCCCGCTCGTCGGCCGCCCCCTCGATCTGATGGGCGGAGGTCGAGACACCCCACAGGAAGCCGTCCGGGAACCGAGGTATCGGATTGCCTGCGTCAGTCGCCATGGCCGGATCATCCTTACCCCCGGTAACGGAAGTCAACGCCCCGGCGGAAACCGGCCGTCAGGCACCCTCCTTCAACACCCGGGAGACCAACTCCCGTTCGTCCTCGGTGAGTCGGGGGTCGGCCGCGTACACCGTGCGGTCGTCCACGGTGATCTCGTACCGGAAGCCGTCCGGGACGCCGGGGGGCGGGGCGGACCGGCCGGACGCCAGGACGCGTTCGCCCAGGGCCCGCCACTGAGCCGCGTCGGGCCGGGCCGAGGTGTCCACCTCGGCCCGGCGCTCGATGCCCGCGAAACCGCCCGTGCGCCGCACTCGAATACGCATGGGTGACTGTCTAGTACGGAACTACAGCGTCCGCACCCCGACCTGCTCCCACGCCTTCTGCACGGCCTGCAGCTCGTCCCCGGCGCCGTACCGCTCCCGGGCCGCCTTCACCGTCAGCGTGGCGAACTCGGCGAACAGCGCGTCCTCCTTCAGCTCGCCGCCGGTCAGCACGTCGTACCAGACCTGCCCGGCCTTCTCCCAGGCGTACCCGCCGAGGGCGTTGGCGACCAGGTAGAAGGCGTGGTTGGGGATGCCGGAGTTGATGTGCACACCGCCGTTGTCGCGGCCGGTGCGGACGAAGTGCTCCATCGTCGCCGGCTGCGGGTCCTTGCCGAGCCGCGGGTCGTCGTAGGCGGTGCCCGGTGCCTTCATGGAGCGCAGCGCGGTGCCGTGGACGTTCGGGGCGAGCAGTCCGGCGCCGATCAGCCAGTCGGCCTCGGCGGCGGTCTGGCCGAGCGAGTACTGCTTGATCAGCGAGCCGAAGACGTCGGACAGCGACTCGTTGAGCGCGCCGGACTGGCCGAAGTAGGCCAGGTTGGCGGTGTGCTGGGTGACGCCGTGGGTCAGCTCGTGGCCGATGACGTCGACCGGGATGGTGAAGTCGAGGAAGATCTCGTTGTCGCCGTCGCCGAACACCATCTGCTCGCCGTTCCAGAAGGCGTTGTCGTACGACTCCCCGAAGTGCACGGTGGCGTCCAGCGGCAGCCCGTCGCCGTCGATGGAGTGCCGGCCGTACGCCTTCAGATACAGCTCGAAGGTGGCGCCGAGGCCCGCGTAGGCGCGGTTGACGGTGGCGTCGGAGCCCGGGTCGGAGCCCTCCTCGCGGACCTTCGTGCCGGGCAGGTCCTGGGTGTGGCGGGCGTCGTAGACGGTGCGGTGCGGCTGGTCGGTGCCGGCGCCGGCGGGGAGGGCGACGGCGGGTGCGCCGATCACCGTGGTCAGGCGGCGCTTGGTGCGCTGGAACGCGTCGTGCTCCAGGGACCGGCGGGCCGGGGTGGAGAGCGCGGGGTCCTCGTTGCGGGCGAGCCGGTCGAGGACGTGCGGCGGCACGATCGTGCAGAAGACGGGCTCGAAGCCCCCGTTGGTCGTCATGCCCGGCACCCTTGCACTGCGTGACCTCGGTGTCACTACCTGCCACCATGATTGGTGAAATACCGGGACAGCGGCCGCGACGCTCCGTGACGATGTGCTACGGCGATGAAGTGTCGGGTGGTGGCAATGTGGGGCAGCGCACTTTTTGTCCCTTTTATTCGGGCGGTCCCGCATACTGGAACGCGTCCCCGCGTCCAAGGCGGCTCGGCTAGGCTGCGAAGCATCATGAGTTTCGGGCTGCTTCTTCTTAGCTGCCGCGGCGAGGGCCTGTAGTCGAGGCCGACTCCCTCCCCGCGGAGCTTGGCGTTGCGTCGTCGGCCGTCCAGTCGGACATCCGGACACCCTCAAGGAGCCCCCGCATCATGGCGAACCGCCAGCAGCCCAGCCCCATGCCGACCCACAAGTACGGCCGCTACGAGCAGGTGGACATCCCGGACCGCACCTGGCCGGAGAAGCGGACCACCGCGGCGCCCCGCTGGCTCTCCACCGACCTGCGCGACGGCAACCAGGCCCTGATCGACCCGATGTCGCCCGAGCGCAAGCGCCGGATGTTCGACCAGCTGGTGAAGATGGGCTACAAGGAGATCGAGGTCGGCTTCCCCGCCTCCGGTCAGACCGACTTCGACTTCGTGCGCTCCATCATCGAGGAAGAGGGCGCGATCCCCGAGGACGTGACGATCTCCGTCCTGACCCAGGCCCGCGAGGACCTGATCGAGCGGACCGTGGAGTCCCTGAAGGGCGCCCGCCGGGCCACCGTCCACCTGTACAACGCCACCGCCCCGGTCTTCCGCCGGGTCGTCTTCCGCGGCTCCAAGGACGACATCAAGCAGATCGCCGTCGACGGCACCCGCCTGGTGATGGAGTACGCCGAGAAGCTGCTGGGCCCCGAGACCGAGTTCGGCTACCAGTACAGCCCGGAGATCTTCACCGACACCGAGCTGGACTTCGCGCTGGAGGTCTGCGAGGCCGTCATGGACGTCTACCAGCCGGGCCCGGGCCGCGAGATCATCCTCAACCTGCCCGCCACCGTGGAGCGTTCCACCCCCTCCACGCACGCGGACCGCTTCGAGTGGATGCACCGCAACCTCTCCCGCCGCGAGTACGTCTGCCTGTCCGTCCACCCGCACAACGACCGCGGCACGGCCGTCGCCGCGGCCGAGCTGGCGGTGATGGCCGGCGCCGACCGCGTCGAGGGCTGTCTGTTCGGGCAGGGCGAGCGCACCGGCAACGTCGACCTGGTCACCCTGGGCATGAACCTGTTCTCGCAGGGCGTCGACCCGCAGATCGACTTCTCCGACATCGACGAGATCCGTCGCGTGTGGGAGTACTGCAACCAGATGGAGGTCCACCCGCGCCACCCGTACGTGGGCGACCTGGTCTACACGTCCTTCTCCGGCTCCCACCAGGACGCCATCAAGAAGGGCTTCGACGCCATGGAGGCCGACGCCAGGGCCAAGGGCGTCACCGTCGACGACATCGAGTGGGCGGTGCCGTACCTGCCGATCGACCCCAAGGACGTCGGCCGCTCCTACGAGGCCGTCATCCGCGTCAACTCGCAGTCCGGCAAGGGCGGTATCTCCTACGTCCTGAAGAACGACCACAAGCTGGACCTGCCGCGCCGGATGCAGATCGAGTTCTCCAAGCTCATCCAGGCGAAGACGGACGCCGAGGGCGGCGAGATCACGCCGAAGGACATCTGGGCGGTCTTCCAGGACGAGTACCTGCCGAACCCGGAGAACCCGTGGGGCCGCGTCCAGGTCAGGACCGGCCAGTCGACGACGGACACCGACGGCGTGGACACCCTCACCGTCGAGGCCACCGTCGACGGCGAGGACACCGTCCTGACCGGCTCCGGCAACGGTCCGATCTCGGCCTTCTTCGACGCCCTGCAGTCCATCGGCCTGGACGTACGCCTGCTGGACTACCAGGAGCACACGATGAGCGAGGGTGCCTCCGCGCAGGCCGCCTCCTACATCGAATGCGCGATCGACGACAAGGTCCTGTGGGGCATCGGCATCGACGCGAACACGACGCGTGCGTCGCTGAAGGCGGTCGTCTCCGCCGTCAACCGCGCGTCCCGCTGACCCCCTCCGACCGGGGGTTTCGACGCCCCGGCCGCCGGGAACGGCGGCCGGGGCGCCGTCGTTTCTCGGCCATCGCGACCCTCAGGTCACGGAAAGGTCTCGTACGAGGTACTGACTCAGCTCCGGGATGTGGCTAACATCACGCCAGCACGGCGATGTTGCCGCGCGGTTACGGAGGTGCGACGTGCTGCCAGTACGGGGACGAGACGACCGTGCCACCAGGGCTGTGCGCATCCTGGGCACCCGCACCGCATGGACACCCGTGGGAGACGGCGAGTTCTTCTGCCCCGGCTGCGGAGGCGACCGCAACTACCAGCGGCTCACCGGCCGCCGCCGCCTCACCCTGCTCGGGCTGCCGCTGCTGCCCCGCGGCGCCACCGGACCGGTCGTGGAGTGCGCCGCCTGCCGCCAGCACTTCGGCACCGACGTCCTCGACCACCCCACCACGCGCCGCTTCTCGGGGATGCTCCGCGACGCCGTGCACACCGTCGCCCTGGCCGTGCTCGCCGCGGGCGGCACCTCCTCCCGTACGGTGCTGGAGACGGCCGCCACCACGGTCCGCGCGGCCGGCTTCGACGACTGCACCGAGGACCAGCTGGCCGCCCTGGTCGAGGCCCTCGCCGCCGACACCGGACGGGTCTGCGAGCAGCCGTGCGGCACCAGCCTGACGATAGAGCTGCACGAGGCCCTGGACCCGCTCGCCCCGCACCTCGCCCGGGCCGGCCGCGAGTCCCTGCTCCTGCAGGCGGCCCGCATCGCCCTCGCCGACGGCCCCTACACCCCCGCCGAACGCGACGCCCTCACTACGGTCGGCGCCGCCCTGACGATCTGCTCGGCCGACGTGACCCGGCTGCTGGCCGCCGCCCGCACGCCGTCGTGACGACCCCGACGGAGTAACGGCGGGCCACCGGATCGGGGCAGCATCACAGCGTGACCCCGCTGAACCGCGCCCTGCTCACCGGCCTCGCCCTCCTCGCCTCCTTCACCCCCCGCCCGCCCGCCGCCCACGCCGGACCCGCCCAGGCCGGCCTCGTCCAGGCCGGCCCCGGATGCGTCTCCTCGGTGCCGTACGTGTCCGGGAAGGGCGGCTACGCCGCGTACCGCATCCCCGCCGTGGTGCGCACCAGGGCGGGCACCGTCCTGGCCTTCGCCGAGGGCCGGCGCGACGGCGCGGGCGACACCGGTGACATCGACGTGGTGCTGCGCCGCTCCACCGACGACGGCTGCACCTGGGGCCCGCTGACGGTGGTGGCCGCCGGGCACGGCGACACCCGGGGCAACCCGGCGCCCGTGGTCGACCCGAGCACGGGCGCCGTCATCGTCGTGACCTGCGGCAACAGCGGGACGGCGACGGAGGCGCAGATCATGCGCGGCGAGGTCCCGGAGAGCCGGGGCCGCCGGGTGTACGTGCAGCGCAGCGGGGACGACGGCCGGCACTTCTCGCGCCCCAGGGAGATCACGGCCCAGGTGAAACGGCCCGGCTGGCGCTGGTACGCGACCGGCCCCGGCCACGCGGTGGCCCTCACCCGGGGCCCGCATTCCGGCCGCCTGCTCGTCCCCGCCGACCACTCCGCGGCCCCGCCCGCGGGCTCCCACGACACCGGCCGGGAGCCCCGGTACTACGGCGGCCACGCCCTCTACAGCGACGACGGGGGCCACACCTGGCACCTCGGCTCCGAGGACGCCACCTACGACGGCCGCACCAACACCAACGAGACCAGCGCGGCCCAACTACCCGACGGGCGCCTGTACTTCAGCGCACGCGACCAGGGCGGCAGCACCCCGGGCAACCGCCTCGGCAGCTACTCCGACGACGGCGGCCTGACCCTGGCCCGCCCCTACACCGTCCAGCCCACCCTGAACGCCGTCCCCATGGTGCAGGCCGCCCTCCTCCAGCTCCAGGGCCCGCACGCCCCCCTGCTGCTCTCCGCCCCCTCCGTCCCCACGGCCCGCCGGGCCATGGCGCTCTGGTCCAGCACGGACGCCGGCCGCACCTTCGGCAAGCTGCTCACCCTCTCGGACCGGCCGGCCGCCTACTCCGACCTGGTCCAGCTCGCCCCCACCACGGTCGGCGTCCTCTACGAGACCGGCGCCTCCGCCGGAATCGAGTTCCGCCGCGTGCGGCTGCCCCGGCTGCGGCCGTCCTAGGCCCTGTCGTCAAACTCCCGCCTGCTCCGCGACGCCATGCACGCACTCTCGCCGCACCGGGCCCCGACCCAAGTACATCCAGTACGAGGGACGAGGCCCGGCACGCCGAGAGCACGCACCTGACGCCGCAGAGCCCGCCCTCCGGGCGAACGACGGGAGTTTGCCGACAGGACCTAGAGGAGCCCCGCCGCCGCGAGGAACTTGCCGACCTTCTCGACCTCCTCGCCCGACAACGGCACCTGCGGTTCGGCCGTCACCGCGCAGTCGATGACCCCGCGCAGATGCAGTGCCGCCTTGAACGCGCCCAGCGCCGAGGAGCTCCCGCCCATCCGGGCCGGGTCGCCGGCCCCCACCATCCCGAACAGCGCGTACAGCCGCTCCTGCTCGGCCCGGGCGCCCTCCCAGTCGCCCGCCCGGCACAGCCGGTACAGGCGGACGTAGCCGTGCGGGTCGACGTTGGCGAGGCCCGGCACCGCGCCGTCGGCGCCCAGCGCGAGGGCCGAGTCCACGATCAGCTCGGAGCCGGTCAGCACGCTGAACCCGGCGTGCGCCCGGGCCCCCACCACCACCTCCCGGAAGGCGCCCAGATCCCCGCTGGAGTCCTTCAAGCCCGCCAGCACCCCGTCGGCGGCCAGCCCCAGCAGCAAGTCGGCGGGGAGCTTGCTGTGCACGGCCACGGGGATGTCGTAGGCGATGACCGGGACCGGGCTCGCGGCCGCGATCCGGCGGTAGTGGTGGACGATCTCCGAACGGTGGGTGCGGGCGTAGAAGGGCGCGGTGACGACGACGGCCTGCGCACCGGCGGCGGTGACCGCGGCGACCTGGTCCAGGACCCGCGGGGTGGTCATGTCGATGGCCCCGGCGAGGACGGGCAGCTGCCCGCCGGCATGGGCGACCACGGCCTCCACCACCTGCCGCCGCTGCCGGTCGGTCAGGAACGCCGCCTCCGAGGTCGACCCGAGCAGGAACAGGGCGTGCACCCCGCCCCCCACCAGATGGTCGACCAGCCGGAGCAGCGAGGGCACGTCCACCTCGCGCTCCGGCGTGAGCGGCGTGCAGACGGGCGGGACGACACCGGTGAGCGGGGCGGGGAAGGTCATTCACGGCTCCTGGCGTGCGAGGTCACGGGTCGGCTGGTCCTCCTCCACAGGATGGTGACAGCGGTAGCGGTGTCCCGGCTGCGACGCGGCCGAGAACTCCGGCATCGCCTCGGCACACAGGTGATCCGCCTTCCAGCAGCGGGTGCGGAACGGGCAGCCGCTCGGCGGACGGGTCGCCGAGGGCACCGGCCCGGTCAGCGGGATCGGGTCGATGGGGTCCAGCAGCCCGGGCGTGGCCGAGAACAGGGCGCGGGTGTACGGGTGCCGGGCCGCGTCGGTGACCCGGTCGGCCGGGGTCTCCTCCACGATCCTGCCCAGGTACATGGTGATCACCCGGTCGCTCATCCGCCGTACCGTCTGGATGTCGTGCGAGACGAACACCAGGGCGAGACCGAGCCGTTCCCTCAGATCCAGCAGGAGGTTGAGGATCTGCGCGCGCACCGACACGTCCAGGGCGCTGGTCGGCTCGTCGGCGACGACCAGGGCCGGGTCCAGGGCGAGCGCGCGGGCGATGGCGACCCGCTGCCGCTGGCCGCCCGACAGCTGCCCCGGCAGGGCGTCCGCCAGGGCCCGGGGCAGCCCCACCAGGCCCATCAACTCCCTTACCCGCTCCTCCCGTTCTGCCCTCGTCCCGCGCTGGTGCACGTCCAGCGGGTCGCGCAGGATCCGCCGTACGGTCAGCCGCCGGTTCAGCGCCGTCGACGGGTCCTGGAAGACCATCCCGGTGCCGGCGCCCACCGCGGCCCGGCGCTCCGCCCCCGGCATCGCCCACAGGTCCCGGCCCGCGTACGACACCGTCCCGGACGTCGGCCGCTCGACGCCCACCAGCACCTTCGCCAGCGTCGACTTCCCGCACCCCGACTCACCGACCACCCCCACCGTCTCACCGGGCGCCACGCTGAGACCGGCGCCGGTCAGGGCGTACACCCGGTCCCGGCGAAACAGGCCGCCGCTGCGTGCCCGGTGGACCACATGGGCGTCCCGTACCTCGACGACAGCGGTCACTGCAGGGCCTCCTCGCTCTCCGCGGTCGGATGGACCGCCGGGTGGTGGCAGGCGGCGGTGTGCGTGGCCGTGCCCGCGAGGACGGGCGCGGTGGTGTGGCAGACCTCGGTGGCCAGCGGGCAGCGGTCGGCGAACCGGCAGCCCGCCGGGAAGTCGGCCGGGGCCGGTACGACCCCCTTGATCTGCGTCATCCGCGCCTCGGCCGACTCCAGCGACAGCACGCTGCCGAGCAGGCCGCGCGTGTAGTGGTGGGCCGGTGCGGCCACCAGGTCGGCGGTCACCCCGGTCTCCACGATCCGCCCGCCGTACATCACCGCCACCCGGTCGGTGACGTCGGCGACGAGCGCCAGGTCGTGCGAGACCAGGACCAGCGCGAAGCCCAGCTCCTCGCGCAGCCGCAGCAGCAGCTGCATGACCTGGGCCTGCACGGTGACGTCCAGGGCGGTCGTCGGCTCGTCGGCGACGATCAGCTTCGGGTCGCGGGACAGGGCCATGGCGATCAGCACCCGCTGCCGCTGACCGCCGGACAGCTCGTGCGGGTAGCTGCGCAGCGTGCGCTCGGGGTCCAGCCCGACCAGCTCCAGCAGCTCCCGCGGACCGCGCCGGCCGCCGCGCCGGACCAGCTGCTTCAGCTGGGCGCGGATCGTCATCGCCGGGTTCAGCGAGGACAGGGCGTCCTGGTAGACCATCGCCATCTCGTGCCCGAGCAGCCGCCGCCGGGCCCGCATCGGCTCGGCGAGCAGGTCCCGCTGCCGGAAGCGGACCTGGCCGCGGACCCGGGCCCCCTTCGGCTGCAGGCCCATCACCGCGAGCGCGGTCAGCGACTTCCCGCACCCCGACTCGCCCACCAGCCCCAGCACCTCCCCGGCGTACACCTCGAAGCCGACCCCGTCCACGACGTCCGCGCCCCGGTGCCGGCCGGGGAAGCCGATGGCGAGGTTCTCGACCGCGAGCACCGGCTGCCCGCCGCGGCCGGGCAACGGCCGGGCCCGGGAGCGCAGCCGCCGGGCCGCCTCGGCCAGACCGGGCAGGCGCAGCACCTCACCGGTGCCGGTCTCCGGCGTCTGCAGCCGGTCCCGGGGCGCCTCGACCTCCCGCGCGGCCGGTGCCGCCCAGGCGTCCGAGACGCCCTCCGAGAGGATGTTCAGCGACAGGACGGTGAGCAGGATCAGCAGCCCGGGGAAGACGGTCGCCCACCAGCCCCCGGTCAGCACCATGTTCTTGCCGTCGGCGATGACACTGCCCCAGGACGGGTCCGGGGGCCGCACGCCCGCGCCGATGAAGGACAGCGACGCCTCGAACACGACCGCCTCGGCGACCTGCACCGTGCAGAACACCAGCACCGGGGCGGCACAGTTGACGGCCACGTGCCGCAGCACGATGTGCGGCGTACGGGCGCCGATGACCCGTTCCGCCGTGACGTAGTCCTCCCCGTACTGGTCGAGGACGTTCGCCCGCACCACGCGCGCCACCGGTGGTGTGAACAGGAACGCGATCGCGCAGATCAGCACCCCGATCCCGCCGCCGAACACGGCCACCAGCACCGCCGCGAGCGCGATCCCCGGGAACGCCATCACCACGTCCAGGCAGCGCATCAGCGTCTCGTCCACGGCCTTGCGGGAGGTGGCGGCGAGCGCTCCGAGCAGCGCGCCGACGACCAGGGCGAGCCCGGTCGCGCCGAGCCCGATCGCCAGGGACCAGCGGGCGCCGTACATGAGGCGGCTGAGGATGTCCCGGCCCAGGCTGTCCTGCCCCATCCAGTGCGCGGCCGACGGATGCCCGGTGCCGCCGACCGGGTCCTGCTGGTCCAGCGGGTCGTCCGGGGCGAGCAGCGGGGCGAGTACGGCGACCAGCACCACCACGGTCAGGAAGCAGACGGCGACCTTCGACGGCAGCGGCAGCCGGCGCAGGCCGCGCAGCCGGACCCCGGGCCGTGAGAGGTGCTCGGCGAGCGACGCGCGCGTGATCATCAGGCCGCCCTCAGACGTGGGTTGACCAGCAGGTACAGGATGTCGATGACGAGGTTCACGACGACGAACCCGGTGGCGGTGGTGAGGACCACGCCCTGCACGACGGCCGGATCGCCGTTCTGCACGGCGTCGATCATCAGCTTGCCCATGCCCGGCAGCGAGAAGATCGTCTCGATGACGACGGCACCGCCCAGCAGATAGCCGACCCGCAGCCCGAGCACGGTCAGCGGGTTGACCAGGGCGTTGCGGAGCACGTTGCGCCCGACCACCACCCGGGGCGGCAGCCCGCTGCCGATCGCGGTCCGTACGTAGTCCTTGTCCAGCTCCTCCACCACCGAGGTCCGCACGATCCGGGTGAGCTGGGCGGCCACCGGCAGGGACAGGGCGAAGGCGGGCAGTGCCATGGTCTTCAGCCAGCCGGAGACGGAGTCGGCCGGGTTGATGTATCCGCCGGTCGGGAACCAGCCCCGGTCCACCGCCAGGTACTGGATCATCAGCAGCGCCAGCCAGAACCCGGGTGCTGCGACCCCGACCAGCGACACCACCCGGATGACCTGGTCCGGCAGCCGGTCCCGGTAGACGGCCGCCGTGACCCCGCCGGCCAGCGCGAGGACGACCGCGATCAGCAGCCCGAGGAAGGTCAGCTGCAGGGTGAGCGGCAGGGCCGTGGTGACCTGGTCGACGACCGGTGCCCGGGTCAGGGCGCTGGTGCCGAGGTCGCCGTGGAGGAGATCGCCGACGAAGTGGGCGTACCGCACGGGCAGCGGATCGAGCAGCCCGTTGCGCGCCCGGAAGTCGTGCAGCTGCCGCGGGGTCGGGTTCGCCCCCTGGAAGAACGCGGACGCGGGGTCGACGTCCGAGAACCGCATCACCAGGAACACGAACAGCACGATCCCGAGCAGCAGCGGCACCAGCAGCGCGACGCGGCGCAGCAGGATCCGTACGACGGCCGTCATGCCGTCAGGCCCACGTGGCCCGGAGGAGGTTGATGCCGGGGTAGGGCTGCGCCCTTATCCCGGTCAGCTTGCGCGGGTCCCACGCCGTCATCAGCTCGTTGTGGACGACCGGATACAGCACGGCCTGCTCGGCGACGACGTCGATGTAGTCCTGGACCATCGCCGTCTTCCGCGCGGGATCCGGCTCCCGGGTGGCCCGGTCCATGTCCTTGAAGAGCTGCTTGGCGACCGGGTCGTCGGCCCAGCGGGTGTACCTCATCCACAGGTTCTGCGGCCCGTAGTTGTAATGCATGATCAGGTCGGCGTCGAGCCCGAACTGGTTGGGGTTCGAGGCCGCGGCGACGACCTGGTAGTCCTGCTTCTGGTCCATCTTGGTGAACACGGCCGTGGTCTCCTGCGGCGCGAGGGTCGTCCGCACGCCGACCGCGTCCCAGGAGGACTTGATGGTCGGCAGGCAGTCGACGATCCAGCTCACGTTCACCGCGAGGATCTCGATCCTCAGATCCCGGACGCCCGCCGCCTTCAGCAGGGCCTTCGCCTTCTCGGGGTCGTAGCCGTAGACGGTCCTGGCGCGCCGGTAGCTCGGATTGCCCTCGTTCAGGAAGGAGGACGCGGGCCGGCCGTGTCCCTTCAGGGCGACCTGCACCATCTTCTCGGTGTCGATGGCGTAGTGCAGGGCCTGCCGCACCCGCACGTCGTCGAACGGCTTGTGCCGGGTGTTGAACATCAGGAACAGGTTGTTCATCCCGGCACCGCCGGCGACCTTCATGCCGCCCTGCTCCAGGCGCGGGATGTTGGCGTAGGGGATGTTGTCGGCGATCTGCGCGCCGGCGTCGGTTCCGGAGATCTTCGCGACGCGCGGAGCGGCGTCCACGATGGTCAGCCAGTTCATCCGCTTGAAGGCGGGCTTGCGCGGACCGTTGTAGGCGGCGAACGCCTCGAAGGTGGTGTTGGACTTCGGGTGGTGCGCGGTCTGCCGGTACGGTCCGGAGCCCACCGCCAGCCCCTTGATGGCGTCGTCCCAGGCGCCGGCCCTGGAGAACACGTGCTTCGGCATGACCTTGGCCAGGGTGAGGCGGGCGAGCCCGTCCGGGAAGGGGAACTTCAGCACCAGCTCGACGGTGTGCGCGTCGACCTTCCTGGCCTCCTTCAGCCAGCTCTCGAAGAAGCCCTTGGCGAGGGTCTGGGTCTTCGGGTCGAGGATCCGGTCGAAGACGAAGACCACGTCGTCGGCGGTGACGGGCCTGCCGTCGTGGAAGGTCGCGCCGCTGCGGAGGGTGAACCGCCAGGTGGTGGCGTGCGCGTCCTTCGGGACGGCGGTGGCCAGCGCCGGATAGGGGACCCGGGTGATCGGGTCGGTGTCCAGCAGCCCCTCGTAGATGTGGTTGTTGGCGGCCATGCTGAACGCCGACGCCGTCTGTGTGGGGTCCCAGCTGCCGTCGTTGCCGTACCCGATCACGGCGGTCAGCGTCCGGTCCTTGCCGCTGCCCCCGCTCCCGGTGTCGTTGGTGGACTCGGGGCCGGCGGAACAGCCCGCCAGCGCGGCGCCCACGCCCAGCGCCGCGGCACCCGTCAGGAAGGACCGGCGTCGCGGCGCCGGTACGTCGGGGATCGTCACGTCGTCGCGCACGGGTCCTCCTGCTGAGTGGGTGGGGGAGGGGGGAGGTACGACGTCCTACGTCCGGTCGGTCAGCGCGACCTTAGGAAAGCCGGTGGGGGTGGTCAAGGGGCCGCACGCGAATGGCGGAGCCGTCAGAGGTCGTGCCAATGATCGGCTCGAAAGCGGTGGACGGGAGCCCGGCTCTGACGGTCGCTCAGCTCAGAGGGTGACGATAGATCAGATTATCACCTTGAAAGACTAACTGGATGTCAACTGACTTCTATGTAGCGGCTGTTGATGTCACCTCCGACGGCCCGTCAGGCGCTTGGGGTCCCTCGTTCGGCCCAAGGGAACGGGTCTGCCGAGTTGCCCGATATGACAGGTATTCAGGTGGTTAGTACGTTCATCACACGCCGACTGATTCGGCTGTCTCTCGCCAGACGCAAGAAGGAGAAGCTTCATGCTCAAGATCCACCGCTCCACCGCTGTCACCGCGGGGATCGCCGCCGCCGCGGCCCTGGTCGCAAGCGGCATCACCTACGCCTCGGCGTCCCCCTCGGGCGCCACCCGGGCGCCCAGCGTCATCGCCGGCGGCACCGGTACGGCTCCCGTCGTCACCGACCCCGGGAGCGCCAGCAAGGGCAACGAGGGCGTCGCTGTGGTGGGGGGCATCACCCAGCCTCGCCAGGGTGAGCGCCGCGAGCACCGCGAGCACCACGAGGAGGGTCGGATCCAGATCAACGAGCGGAGCTACTCCAGCCACCCGGGTGAGTGCGTCGCCGTGGTCCTCCGGTTCCCCGCCACCGGCATGAACATCTTCAACGACAGCCACCGGGACGTCGACGTGTTCAGCGGGGACGTGTGCGACAACGGGGCTCCCATCGCACACGTCGGGCCCGACGACACCAGCTACAACGTGATCGCCCAGAACCCGGGGGACGGCAACTGCGTGCCCACCCCCATGACGCCCTGCCTGGCCAGCTTCCGGGTGGTCCACAAGCGCGACCACGGCGACGACCACGGCGGCGACCACGACGACAAGGACTGACGTTCCTCGCGGCCTGAAGTGGATCCCCCGGCCCGCCGTAATCGGGCCGGGGTCTCCGCCAGGGCCGCCCGTCCCCGGGGTTGCCGCCCCGGTGACGGCCCGTGCTGATCATTGTCCGGCCCTGACAGGCGCTGTGCACGCGCTGTCGGGGCCGGACAAGCTCGTTTCTGCCTCGGCAGCGGCGCCCGCGCGGCGGGGTTCGGTCACCGGCGCCCCGTCGGCGGGCACCCAAACCCCGTGTGCTGCCCCGCACTTGCAGGACGCAGACACCTGCCGAGTGTAGAGGCGGAGCGTCACGTCCGATGTACGAAGAGTGAAACTCGGAAAGAGCGGGGAGCGGGATGGCTGGAACCCGAGAGGCGGAGGAGACGAGACCTTGAAGGAATTGCGGTCGGCTCCGGGAAGGGCCGAAGCGCTCGCGGGGGAGGCGATGCCCCGGTGAAGCACCCCGTCGGCAGCCATGTCGTGGACACCCGTACCGGGCGGGTCGGGATCGTCATGGGGCATGAGGGTCCCTACGTTCAGTTGAGACCCTACGGCGGGGGGCGGGAGTGGGACGCCGAGCCCGAGGCCGTACGGCCGGCCACCTCCGCCGAGCGGCTGAGCGCGGCGACCGCGCACGCCAACGCCCGCAGTCGGGGAGAGACGCTCTAGCCGCTCCCCGCATGGGCGAGAATGGGTGCCATGAGTCTGTTCCGCGACGACGGCATCGTGCTGCGCACCCGGAAGCCGGGTGAGGCGGACAGGATCATGCTGTGCTGTCCCGGGGGGCGACCCCCGGACCCCCGGCCGGCGGGAAGCGGGGGTGGGCTGTGAGTCTCTTCCGCGACGACGGCATCGTGCTGCGCACCCGGAAGCCGGGTGAGGCGGACAGGATCATGCTGTGCTGTCCCGGGGGGCGACCCCCGGACCCCCGGC
>NZ_JBFBBK010000010.1:0-83171 GCF_040682635.1 Streptomyces sp. NPDC051133 | reverse complement strand
CGCCGGCGGGAAGCGGGGGTGGGCTGTGAGTCTCTTCCGCGACGACGGCATCGTGCTGCGCACCCAGAAACTGGGTGAGGCCGACAGGATCATCACGCTGCTCACCCGGGGGCACGGGCGGGTACGGGCCGTGGCCCGGGGAGTGCGGCGGACCAAGTCGAAGTTCGGGGCCCGGCTGGAACCCTTCTCCCACGTCGACGTGCAGTTCTTCGCGCGCGGGAGCGAGCTGGTCGGGCGCGGGCTGCCGTTGTGCACCCAGAGTGAGACCATCGCGCCGTACGGTGGCGGGATCGTCACCGACTACGCCCGGTACACCGCCGGGACGGCCATGCTGGAGACCGCCGAGCGGTTCACCGATCACGAGGGCGAGCCGGCCGTGCAGCAGTATCTGCTGCTCGTCGGTGCGCTGCGGACGCTGGCGCGCGGTGAGCACGCCCCGCATCTCGTCCTGGACGCCTTCCTGCTGCGCTCCCTCGCCGTCAACGGCTACGCCCCCACCTTCAGCGACTGCGCGAAGTGCGGCATGCCGGGTCCGAACCGTTTCTTCTCGGTCGCCTCCGGCGGCTCCGTCTGCGTCGACTGCCGGGTGCCCGGCAGCGTCGTGCCCTCGCCGCAGACCCTGGTCCTGCTCGGCGCGCTGCTTACGGGAGACTGGGAGACGGCGGACGCCTGCGAGGCGCGGTACGTCCGGGAGGGCAGCGGGCTGGTGTCCGCCTATCTGCACTGGCACCTGGAGCGCGGGCTGCGTTCGCTCAGGTACGTCGAGAAGTAACACCCCACGAAGAGGGAGACGAGAAGCACATGGTGGTACGCGGGTTCCTGGGGCGACAGCGGCGCGAGTACAGGGCGCCGGAGCCGCACCCGTCCGGTGCGCGCCCGCCGAAGCTCCCCGGCGAGCTGGTCCCGAGCCATGTGGCGATCGTCATGGACGGCAACGGGCGCTGGGCCAAGGAGCGCGGGCTGCCGCGCACCGAGGGGCACAAGGTCGGCGCCGAGCGGGTGCTGGACGTGCTCCAGGGGTCCATCGAGATCGGCGTCCGCAACATCTCCCTGTACGCCTTCTCCACCGAGAACTGGAAGCGCTCGCCCGACGAGGTCCGCTTCCTGATGAACTTCAACCGCGACTTCATCCGTAAGACCCGTGACCAGCTCGACGAACTCGGGATCCGGGTGCGCTGGGTGGGGCGTATGCCCAAGCTGTGGAAGTCGGTCGCCAAGGAGCTGCAGATCGCCCAGCAGCAGACCAAGGACAACGACCTGCTGACCCTGTACTTCTGCATGAACTACGGCGGCCGGGCCGAGATCGCCGATGCCGCGAAGGCGCTCGCGGAGGACGTGGCGGCGGGCCGGCTGGACCCGGGCAAGGTCAACGAGAAGACCCTCCAGAAGTACCTGTACTACCCCGACATGCCGGACGTGGACCTCTTCCTGCGGCCCAGCGGCGAGCAGCGCACCTCCAACTACCTGCTCTGGCAGAGCGCGTACGCCGAGATGGTCTTTCAGGACGTGCTGTGGCCGGACTTCGACCGCCGTGACCTGTGGCGGGCCTGCCTCGAATTCGCCTCCCGTGACCGGCGGTTCGGCGGGGCCATCCCGAACGAGGAGCTGCTGGCCATGGAGGGTGAGTCCACCTCGTAGTCATCGGTGGTTCATCGGGGCCGTCGAGGATGCGGGACTCATGAGACGTCTCACCCCTCTCCTCGCCCTCGGCGCCCTGCTGCTCACCGCGCTGCCCGCGCACGCCTCGGACACCCCCCGGCACCGCGAGAGCTACGGCACGAAGGCGCCGTACGAGCCCCGGCAGAGTGCGCGCAGCTACCAGCGGCCGCCGGCCGGCTTCGAGCCCGTCTTCACCGAGAACGTCTCGCGGCACGGCTCCCGCTCGGCGACCGACAGCGCCGACGGCGACCTGATCCTCGCGCTGTGGGACAAGGCGGACGCGCAGGGGCGGCTCACCGCGAAGGGCGAGGAGTTCGGGCCGAAGGTGCGGGCGCTGCTCGCCGCCATGGACCGGGTCGGCTACGGCAACCTCAGCGGGCGCGGCCGGCAGGAGATGCGGGACACGGCCGGGCGCATGCAGCGGCGGCTGCCGTCGCTGTTCACCCGGATCGCCGACGAGGGCGAGAAGATCGACGTGGTCAGCTCCGGGCAGGGGCGGGCCGTGGACAGCGCCGGGGAGTACACGGGGGCGCTCGCCGCGGCCGAGCCGGCCCTGAAGCCGCTGATCGGGCCGACCCGCACCGACAAGGACCTGCTGTACTTCCACAAGGCGGCGGGCGGTGCGGCGTACCGGGACTACATCGCGAACGACCAGCGCCTCAAGGACACGCTGAGTGGCATCACCGGCCGGGCGAGGACCCGGGAGGCCGCCCGCCGGGTGCTGCGCGGGCTGTTCGAGGAGCCGTTCGTGGAGCAGATCGGCGATCAGGTGGGTGCCGCCGAGGCCGTCTACAACCTGTACGGGATCGCCCCGGCGATGAGCGAGGAGAGCCCGGACGGCGAGGGCTGGGGCATGGACCGCTACATCTCCCGCTCCGACGCCGCCTGGTTCGGCTATCTGTCCGACGCCGAGGACTTCTACGAGAAGGGTCCCGGGTTCTCCGACAGCGACATCACGTACCGGATGGCGGACGTCCTGCTCGACGACTTCTTCCGGCAGGTGGAGGCCAAGCGGGCCGGTACCAGCGACCTGGGCGCCGAGCTGCGCTTCACGCACGCCGAGGAGATCATCCCGCTGGCCGCGCTGATGGGCCTGCCGGGCAGCACGGAGCCGGCGACGCCGGGGGAGCCGTACACCTACGCCGACAACCCCTGGCGGGGCGCCTCCGTGGCTCCCCTGGGCGCGAACATCCAGTGGGACGTGTACGAGAGGAACGGCCGCTACCTGGTCCGCATGCTCTACAACGAGAAGGAGACGGCGTTCAAGGCGGGGTGCCGCCCGATCGCCGAGGGGAGCACCTTCTACGACCTCGACGAACTGGAGCGCTGCTTCGGCCGGGATGAGCGCGGGCGCCGCGGGACCGGCTGAGGTACCGGCCGACGGTCACGGTGAGCGACGCGGGGGTCTCGATGGCGACCGTCCAGGAGCGGCGCTCAACCCGCGGCGCACTCCGCGCAGTCGGCACACGTGCCGAAGATCTCCACCGTGTGGGCCACGTTGACATACCCGTGTTCGGCCGCGATGGCCTCGGCCCACTTCTCCACCGCCGGGCCCTCGACCTCCACCGCCTTGCCGCAGCCGCGGCAGACCAGATGGTGGTGGTGCTCGCCGGTGGAGCACCGGCGGTAGACGGACTCGCCCTCGGAGGTGCGCAGGACGTCGACCTCGCCGGCCTCGGCGAGGGACTGCAGCGTGCGGTAGACGGTGGTGAGCCCGACCGAGTCGCCCTTGTGCTTGAGCATGTCGTGCAGATCCTGCGCGCTGCGGAACTCGTCGACCTCGTCCAGGGCCGCCGCCACGGCTGCCCGCTGTCGGGTCGCGCGGCCCTTCACGGGCGGTCCAGCGGTCGTCACGGGTGCCTCCTCACGTCTCGCCTCTGCCGCGGGCCATTGTGCCAGCCCGGGCTGTCGGCGGTCGGACGCCGATCTCGTCCCCGGCGGCCCGCGTGGCCGGAATCGAGCACTCCGCCGGGTCCCCCACGGGCTGCGCCGAGGCGGCCGCGCGGGCGCGTCGGCGGGCCAGCGGGGCGGCGAGGGCGGTCAGGGCGACGAACGCGGCGATGGTCAGCAGGACGATCGTCGCACCGGGCGGGACGTCCTGGTAGTACGACGTGATCGTGCCGCTGACGGTCACGGCCACCCCGATCGCGACGGCGATCGCGAAGGTGGCGGTGAAGCTGCGGCTGAGCTGCTGCGCCGCCGCCACCGGCACCACCATCAGCGCGGACACCAGCAGCAGGCCGACCACGCGCATGGCGACGGTCACCGTGACGGCCGCCGTCACCGCCGTGAGCAGGTTCAGCGCCCGCACCGGCAGGCCGGTGACCCGCGCGAACTCCTCGTCCTGGCTGACCGCGAACAGCTGACGGCGCAGGCCCAGCGTGACCAGCAGCACGAAGGCCGCGAGCACGCAGATCGCGGTCACGTCGGACGGCGAGACCGTGGCCAGGGAGCCGAACAGGTACGAGGTCAGGTTGGCGTTGGAGCCGCCCGGCGCGAGGTTGATCAGCATGACGCCGCCGGCCATGCCGCCGTAGAAGAGCATGGCGAGGGCGATGTCGCCGCGCGTCCTGCCGTACCAGCGGATCAGTTCCATCAGGACGGCGCCGAGGACGGAGACGGCCGTCGCCATCCACACCGGGGAGGTGGAGAGGAGGAAGCCGAGGCCGACGCCGGTCATGGCCACGTGGCCGATGCCGTCGCCCATCAGGGCCTGGCGGCGCTGGACGAGGTAGATCCCGATCGCGGGCGCGGTGATGCCGACCAGGACGGCGGCGAGGAGCGCGCGCTGCATGAATTCGTAGTCGAGGAAGTGCATCAGCTCAGCAGTCCCGTGCGGATCGATTCGGTGCCCGCGGGCGCGTGCGGGTGTACATGGTCGTGGCCGGGCAGGGCGTGCTGGCCGACGGCCTGCGGGGGCGGCCCGTCGTGCAGGACGCAGCCGTCGCGCAGCACGACCGCCCGGTCGATGAGGGGCTCCAGCGGGCCCAGTTCGTGCAGCACCAGCAGGACCGTCGTACCGGCCTCGACCTGCTGCCTCAGCGTCCGCGCGAGCACCTCCTGACTGGCCAGGTCGACGCCCGCCATCGGCTCGTCCATGATCAGCAGTTCGGGTTCGGCGACGAGGGCGCGGGCGATGAGCACGCGCTGGTGCTGGCCGCCGGAGAGGGCGTTCACGGAGTCCTTGGCGCGGTCCGCCATGCCGACCAGTTCCAGGGCCCGGCGCACGGCCTCCCGGTCGGCCCTGCGGAAGACGCCGAAGCGGGTGCGGGAGAGGCGGCCCGCCGAGACGATCTCGGTGACCGTGGCCGGGACCCCGCCGGCCGCCGTGGTGCGCTGCGGTACGTAGCCGACGCGCGCCCAGTCGCGGAAGGCGCGGCGCGGGGTGCCGAACAGCTCGACGGTGCCGCCGGTGACCGGCACCTGGCCGACGATCGCGCGGATCGCCGTCGACTTGCCGGAGCCGTTCGCGCCGAGCAGCGCGACGACTTCGCCCCGGCCGACGGTGAGGTCGATGCCGCGCAGCACCGGCCGCGCGCCGAGTTCGGCGGTGACCGTGCGCAGGGCTATGACGGGTTCGCCGGTCATCTCGTCTCCCATGCTGCTCACTTGGCCCCCAGCGCCTGCCGGAGGGCCTTGAGGTTGGCCTGCTGGACGGAGAAGTAGTCCGTGCCGCGGGACTTGGCGGTGATGCCCTCGAGGGGGTCGAGGACGTCCGTCCTCAGGTTGGCGTCGTGCGCGACCGTCTGGGCGGTCTTGTCGCTGACGAGGGTCTCGTAGAAGACGGTGGAGACGCCGTCGGCCCTGGCCATCGACTCCAGGTCCTTGATCCGCGCGGCGCTGGGCTCGGAGTCGGGATCGAGGCCGGTGACGGCCTCCTCGGTGAGGCCGTAGCGCTCGGCGAGGTAGCCGAAGGCGGCGTGCGTGGTGATGAAGACCTTGGTCTTCGTGTGCGCGAGGCTCTGCTCGAACGCGAAGTTCAGGGCGTCCAGCTTCCCGACCAGCTTCACGGTGTTCTTCCGGTAGTCGGCCGCGTGCTTCGGGTCGGCCTTCGCGAAGGCGTCGCCGACGCCCTGGGCGACCTGGGCGTAGCGCACCGGGTCGAGCCAGATGTGCGGGTCCCTGCCCGCGGGCTCCTCGCCCGGGTGGGTGTCGTGGGCCGCCGCGTGGCCGCCGACCTCGTCGCCGTGGTTTTCCAGCGTGGTCAGGGAGGCCGCGTCGATCTTGGTCCGCACCGGGGACTGGGCCACCGCGTCGTCCACGGCGGGCTGGAGGCCCTTCAGGTACAGGACCGCGTCGGAGTCCTCGATCGAGCCGATCTGCCGGGGGCTGAGCTCCAGGTCGTGCGGCTCCTGGCCGGGCGTGGTCAGACTGGTGACGTGGACGTGGCCGCCGCCGATCTGCTCGGCGAGGAACTGCATCGGGTAGAACGACGCGACGACGTCGAACCTGCCGGTGCCGGAGGCCGCCGCCGTGTCGCCGCCGCAGGCGGAGAGCGTGCCGATCCCGACAGCGGTGGCCGCGGCGACCGCCGCGGCGGGTATGAGGCGTCGTACGTTCATGACAGTCATTTTCAACTAACATGGAAACCGTTGTCAACAACGGTCGTCAGCGGGCCGAAGCAGGGGGCCGATTTGGTCGTGGGGGAGCCTGCGCCGGTAACCTGAATCATTCGCTGGAAGCATCTCGCTTCAACGCCCGTCGTCGTAATGAAGAGAGCACCGTGGCCGCCGACAAGATCGACACCATCGTCAGCCTGAGCAAGCGCCGTGGCTTCGTTTTCCCGTGCAGTGAGATCTACGGCGGACAGCGTGCCGCCTGGGACTACGGACCGCTGGGTGTCGAGCTCAAGGAGAACATCAAGCGCCAGTGGTGGCGCTACATGGTGACGTCGCGCGAGGACGTGGTCGGTATCGACTCGTCCGTCATCCTGGCGTCCGAGGTCTGGGTCGCGTCCGGCCACGTCGCCACCTTCACGGACCCGCTGACCGAGTGCACCGCCTGTCACAAGCGGTTCCGCGCCGACCACCTGGAAGAGGCGTACGAGGAGAAGAAGGGCCACGCCCCGGCGAACGGCCTCGCCGACATCAACTGCCCGAACTGCGGCAACAAGGGCCAGTTCACCGAGCCCAAGCAGTTCTCGGGTCTGCTGTCGACGCACCTCGGCCCGACGCAGGACTCCGGCTCGGTCGCCTACCTGCGCCCCGAGACCGCCCAGGGCATCTTCACCAACTTCGCCCAGGTGCAGACCACCTCGCGCCGCAAGCCCCCGTTCGGCATCGCCCAGATGGGCAAGTCCTTCCGCAACGAGATCACGCCCGGCAACTTCATCTTCCGCACCCGCGAGTTCGAGCAGATGGAGATGGAGTTCTTCGTCAAGCCGGGCGAGGACGAGAAGTGGCAGGAGTACTGGATGGAGCAGCGCTGGAACTGGTACACGGGCCTCGGCCTGCGTACCGAGAACATGCGCTGGTACGAGCACCCGAAGGAGAAGCTCTCCCACTACTCCAAGCGCACCGCCGACATCGAGTACCGCTTCCAGTTCGGCGGCTCGGAGTGGGGCGAGCTGGAGGGTGTCGCCAACCGCACCGACTACGACCTCGGCGCCCACTCCAAGGCCTCCGGCCAGGACCTGGCGTACTACGACCAGGAGGCCGGCGAGCGCTGGACGCCGTACGTCATCGAGCCGGCGGCGGGTGTCGGCCGCACCATGCTGGCCTTCCTCCTCGACGCCTACGTCGAGGACGAGGCGCCGAACGCCAAGGGCAAGATGGAGAAGCGCACCGTGCTGCGCCTCGACCACCGCCTCGCCCCGGTGAAGGTCGCCGTCCTCCCGCTGTCGCGCAACCCCGAGCTGTCCCCGAAGGCCAAGGGGCTCGCCCAGGCGCTGCGCCAGCACTGGAACATCGAGTTCGACGACGCGGGCGCCATCGGCCGCCGCTACCGCCGCCAGGACGAGATCGGTACGCCGTACTGCGTGACCGTCGACTTCGACACGCTCGAGGACAACGCCGTCACGGTGCGTGAGCGTGACTCGATGAAGCAGGAGCGGGTGTCCCTGGACCAGATCGAGGGCTACCTCGCGGGTCGTTTGATCGGCTGCTGACGCTCGGCTGCTGACGCCGTACCTCCGCCCGCCCTCCGGCCGACCCGATCGGCCGGAGGGCGGGCGTCGTCGTCACAGGTCCACGTCCACGTACAGCGCGGCGTGGTCCGACGCCTCGTCGGTCTTCGCCCGCACGCTGTCGAAGTGGTTCGCGTGGAGGAAGATGCCGCGCGTCTCCAGGCCCACGTTCTGCACCTTCCCCCACAGTGCGGGCGGCAGCATGACGTAGTCGAGCTTGTCCCGCTTCTGGTGGCAGGTGCCGTGGGTGCCGGGCTCCCCGTGGTACAGGGGGTGGCTCATCACATCGCGCAGGCCGGTCCCCAGCAGCACCTCGACCGGCTTGCTGTCCGGGAAGTCGTTGAGGTCCCCGGCGACCACGACGTTCGGGACGCGGTCCAGCGCGGCCCGGTAGATCTCAGCGACCCGCTCCGCCTGGGCCAGGCGCAGCTCCGGGTCGTCGTTGGCCTTGCTCTTGAGGTGGTTGCCGAGGATCACCAGGCTGTCCTGGCCGAGCCGGATCTCGTACTCGGGGCAGTCGCGGCTGAACAAGGGCTTCGCCGGGTCCGCCGGGTTCGGGTCGAACAGGTGCGGCCGGACGGATGTGATCGGCAGCCGGCTGAGGATCCCGATGTCGATGCCCCGCGGGTCGTTGCCGTCGATCAGCAGATTGAAGGGGTACGGCTGCCATCCCAGGCCCAGGACGTGCTGGTTGAAGCGGTCCAGGGTGAGCCGGTCCTCGACCTCGGGCACCAGCAGGACGTCGGCGTTCACCTCTCTGATGACCCGCCCGGTGTTCCCGACCGCGGCCATGTCCAGGTCGTCCTGCCCGAGTTCGGCCCAGCCGGCCCACGCCCCCCGCCCGCCGGCGAGGATCGGCAGCTGCGTCGGGGTGGCTCCCGGCGGGGGCGTGTCGAAGAGGCCGCTCTGCTTCCCGGGACGGTTCTGGTTGATGTGGATCAGCGGCGGGTCCTCGGGGTCGCTGCTGTACGCACGGTGCTTCAGGACGAGCGCCGAGATCTGCCGCTTGTCGTCGTCGGTGTACGTCTCCTTGTCCAGGAGAGTGGTCAACGTGTCGAAGTCGTCGAGGACTTGCTTCCGGTCGGCCGCCTTCGCGAGGCGGAAGACGGAGGGGCGGCGGAAGAGGTTCTCGGTGTTGAAGGTGGCGATCCGGATGGCCATCGCGGCCTCCTCGGCGGCGCTGGAACACCGCACGGCCGACGGCAGGCGCCGCCTGGAGGCTGCGCGTCGGCAGTTCCCATTCTCCGGTCGGTGACGCACCGTGTCCAACGGAGCGGAGGGTGCGGCCGACCGCCGGCTCAACGGCCTTGCAGCGCCTTGACGTTGTCGCCGAAGGTCCAGTTCTTCGAGCCGTCCCAGTTGACCGACCAGGTCATCAGGCCCTTGAACGAGGCGCCGTAGTGCTTCCAGGTCTGGGAGACCAGGGACGGTGATGACATGTAGCCGCCGCCCGCGCCGGGCTGGGCGGGCAGGCCGGGGACCTGCTTGTCGTACGGCACCTTGATGGTTGTGCCTTGGACCACCAGGCCCCTGGCGAGGCAGTCGGTCTGCATGTTCGGCCACCGCAGGCGGCCGTTGACGCCGTCGATGATCCGGATCAAGTTGGCCTGGGAAGCGGAGAGTTGGTTGATGCTTCCACTGTTCGTCAGGCCCGTCTCGATGTCGATGTCGATGCCACGAAGCGGTCGGCGACGGCCGAGGAGGACAGGTCGATACCGGCCGCCGCCCCGCCGATGGAGAGCGGGATCGTCCGGCCGGACGCCTTGCCCGCGCACATCTCGGCGGGCGTGGCCACCTTCACGCCGGAGTCCATGCCGTCCTCCCACAGGCCTCCCGGCCGGGCGCATGCGGGCCTCCCGGTGGGGGTGCGGTGAGGTGTCGTAGACATGACCGTGAGCTGGTCCAGACCTTTCGTCAATGGGCCTGGCTCGATCGGGCAGCTATGGAATGACAGATATTGAAATCTGTCATCTGTCATGGCAAGGTGGAGTCATGACGATGCGCACACGACACCTCGGAACCACCGGCCCCCACGTCTCCGCCCTCGGCCTCGGCTGCATGGGCATGTCCGCGCTGTACGGCGACGCCGACCGCGCGGAGTCCGTCGCGACGATCCACGCCGCCCTGGAAGCGGGCGTCACCCTGCTCGACACCGGTGACTTCTACGCCATGGGGCACAACGAGATGCTGATCGGCGAGGCCCTCCGTGCCGCCCCGGCCGCCGCCCGGGAGCGGGCGCTGGTCAGCGTGAAGTTCGGCGCCCTGCGCGACCCCGAGGGCAACTGGAGCGGGTACGACGGCCGCCCCGCCGCCGTGAAGAACTTCGCCGCCTACTCCCTGCAGCGCCTCGGCGTGGACCACATCGACGTCTACCGGATCGCCCGGCTCGACCCGGACGTGCCGATCGAGGAGACCGTCGGCGCGATCGCCGAGCTGATCGAGAAGGGGTACGTCCGGCACGTCGGCCTCAGCGAGGTCGGTGCCGAGACCGTCCGGCGGGCCGCCGCCACCGCCCCGGTCGCCGACCTGCAGATCGAGTACTCGCTCATCTCCCGCGGCATCGAGCGGGAGATCCTGCCCACCGTCCGCGAACTGGGCATCGGGATCACGGCGTACGGCGTGCTCTCCCGCGGTCTGATCTCCGGCCACTTCACCCGCGACCGGCAGCTCGCCGCGCACGACTTCCGCGCCCACTCGCCCCGCTTCCAGGGCGAGAACCTCCAGCACAACCTGAACCTGGTCGACGCCCTGCGCAAGATCGCCGAGCAGAAGGGCGCGACGGTCGCGCAGACCGCCATCGCCTGGGTGCTCTCCCGCGGGGAGGACATCGTGCCGCTGGTCGGCGCCCGCACCCGCGAGCGGCTGGGCGAGTCGCTGGGCGCGCTGGACGTGACCCTGGACGCGGCCGACCTCGCGGCGATCGAGGAGGCCGTACCGGCGGACGCGGCGGCCGGCGACCGCTACCCGAGCGCCCAGATGGGACACCTCGACAGCGAGCGCTGACTCCGCTGCCGGGTACGGTCTAGGACATGGCACCGACCAGCGAGACCCTGACCGCCGAGCGCATCCTCGAAGCCACCGAGGAGGTGCTGCGCCGCCACGGCCCGGCCAAGGCCACCGTGGTCGACGTGGCCCGCGCGCTCGGCGTCAGCCACGGCAGCGTCTACCGGCACTTCCGCACCAAGGCGGCACTGCGGGAAGCGGTGACCAAGCGCTGGCTGGACCGGACGTCACTGAAGCTCGCCGGGATCGCCGCCGCCGACGGGCAGGATCCCGAGCAGCGGCTGCGGGCCTGGCTGGCGGCGCTGTTCGAGGCCAAGCGGCACAAGGCCGGTGACGACCCCGAACTGTTCGCCACCTACACGGTGTTGACCGACGAGAACGGCACGGTCGTCGGCGAGCACATAGCCGAGCTGACCGCCCAGCTGACCCGCATCCTCGACGACGGAGCCGGGTCGGGCGCCTTCCGCGTGCCCGACCCGGCCGCCGCGGCCCGGGCCGTCTTCCAGGCCACCGGCCGCTTCCACGACCCCTGTCACGCCCGTGAGTGGACCCGCCCCGGCGTCGACGAGGAGTTCGGGGCCGTCGTGGACCTGCTGGTACGGGGGCTCAGCGCACGTGCACGGTGACGGGCGGCGAGTAGACCTTCCCCGACCCGTTCGCGCCGGCGACGCGCAGCATCTCCACGCCCTTGGTGTTCAGCTTGGCGAAGAAGGCGTACGAGCTGCCCGCCTTGACCTTGGCGGCCGCCTTCAGCGGCACCCACTTGTCGTTCTTCCGGTGCTGGAGCACCAGCGGAGTACCGACCTTCAGGCCCTTGGTGCGCCCCGAGATCTTCACCTTGTCACCGGCCTTCACGGTGTTGCCGTGGATGGTGACGGTGATCGAGGCGGCCATGGTGCTGTCGGGGCTGGGCCTGGTGGCGGCGAAGGCTCCGGCCGTCCCGCCGGACAGCAGCGCCACGGACAGGGCGCAGGCGCCCAGTGCACGTCCGTGGCGGTGGTGGCGGAGTACCGAGGTCATGTTCGTCTCCCGTCGCTCGATGGACCTTTCCCAGGCTGAACCCGGTGGGCGCGACCGGCCACTCGGAACAGCTGGGAACGAGCCCCGGACCGAAGCAGGAGCGCAGGTCGAGCAGGGTGCCGAGGGGGGCGTCGCTCACCGCGACGGCTGGCGGGCCACCGTGGGGTCGACCGTCGCCTGATGGGCCTCGGCGAGATGTTCCTCCGCCTTCAGCCAGGGCAGGAACTGGGCCCCCTTCCGCCAGCCGCAGGTGTCGCATCCGATCGTGCGCTGCACGCCCGTGCGGACCACCCTGACCACGTGTTCGCGGCCGTGCTGGTCCCAGCGGCTGACCTTGCTCGAGTTGGCGCTCTGCGGCATGACCCCTCCCGGGTCCGGCACTTGTGACCGCAAGGAGTGTGCAGCACGAACAACATCAACAGGGTCAGGTTCACGGTGAGTTGTCCGAGCCGTCCGCCGGGCTCAGCCGACCGTGCGGGGCAGGCGCAGGCTCAGCAGACCGGTGAGCACCACCCCGGCCAGCTGCACCAGCAGCGCGGTGACCAGCGCGTCCCGCATGCCCACGCGCGGGACGAGGGTGAGGAACAGGGTGCCGAGGGTCGCCACGCCCAGGGCGAGCGCGGACTGCTGGGTGGTGACCATCACACCGCTGCCGACACCTGCGCGGGCGGGCGGCACCTCGGACATCACGATCCGGAACACGTTGGGCAGTTGCAGCGCCTGCCCGGCACCGGCCACCGCCGCGCCCGGCAGCAGCGAGCCGAAGCCCAGATGCGGCCAGTCCCGCCAGGCGGCCAGCACGATCAGCAGCACGCCCACGGCCTGGATGCCGGCCCCGGCGGTGACCACCCGGGTGCCGTACCGGGCGATCAGCCGCGGCCCGGCCAGGGAGACGAACAGGAACGTCACGGCCATCGGCGCGAGCGCGAGCCCGGCCGGCACCGGACCGAGCCGGGCGCCCTGCTGCAGCGCCAGCGCTATCACGAACATGAACCCGCTGAAGCCGATCGAGAAGGGCAGCATCAGCACCAGCCCGCGCCGCAGCGAGACCAGCCCCAGCAGGCTCGGCGGCACCAGCGGGGTACGGCCCGCCGCGTCCGCGCGCCGCTCCACGATCCAGAACGCGGCGGCGGCGACCGGGAACGCGGCCAGCGACAGCCACGTCCACAGCGGCCAGCCCGCCGCGCGGCCCTCGGTGAGCGGCGCGAGCAGCGTCAGCAGGGACACCGCGAGCAGCACGGTGCCGGGCCCGTCGACCGGCTCCGGGTGCTGCGAGCGGGTCTCGGGCACGAGCCGCACGGCCAGCGCCAGCCCGGCCAGGACCACGGGCACGTTGACCAGGAACACCGCCCGCCACCCGGTGCCGGCGATGTCGGCGGCGACGAGCACCCCGCCGAGGATCTGCCCGGCCACCATGGACAGCCCGGCCGTGGCGCCGTACAGGCTCATGGCGCGCGCCCGGCGCCCGCCGCTCGTCGCGGCCTGGATCGTGGCGAGCACCTGCGGCAGCATCGCGGCGGCCGAGGCGCCCTGCGCGATCCGCGCCGCGACCAGGCTCCAGGCGCCGGGCGCGAGCCCGCAGGCCAGGGAGGTGAGCCCGAACGCGGCCATCCCGCCGAGGAACAGCCGGCGCCGCCCGAACAGGTCCCCGAGCCGCCCGCCGAGCACGAGCAGCACGGCGTACGCGACCCCGTACCCGGCGACGACCAGCTCCAGCACGGCCTCGCCCGCGTGCAGGTCGGCGCCGATGGTGGGCAGGGCGACGTTGACGATGAAGAAGTCGACCAGCGGCAGTGCCGCGGCCAGCAGAACGGTGAACAGACCGAGCCCGCCGAGTGCGGGCGCGGCGGCCGTCGGACGGACGACCGGGGTGGTGACGGTTTCGCTCATGCCTCCGAGCGTCCGCCCCCGCCCAGAGGGGTACCAGAGTCTCCTTGTCCTGGTAGAAGAACTACCTGGCAACAGGCTGCCGGAGGCGGCACCCTGGAACCATGACGACCACGGCCCAGGAGACCACGCCGAGGCCCGGCCGGGGCTCGGAGATCCGGCGCAGCGAGCTGGCCGCGTTCCTGCGCAGCCGGCGCGAGCGCATCACCCCCGAGCAGGTGGGGCTGCCGCGCGGTGCCCGGCGGCGCACCCCCGGTCTGCGCCGGGAGGAGGTCGCCCAGCTCTCCGCGGTCGGCGTCACCTGGTACACCTGGCTGGAGCAGGCCCGCGACATCCAGGTCTCCGTACAGGTCCTGGACGCTCTCGCGCGCACCCTGCGGCTGGACGCCAGCGAGCGCGCCCACCTCTTCCAGCTGGCCGGCGCCACCGACCCGACGCCCGCGGCGAACTGTCCCAGCGTGACCCCGGCCCTGCGCGCGATGCTGGACAGACTGGACCCGATCCCGGCCTGCATCCAGAACAGCCGGTACGACATCCTCGCCTACAACCGCACCTACGGCCTGCTGCTGAGCGACCTGGACGCGATCCCGCCCGAGGACCGCAACTGCATGCTCCTCGTGTACACGAACGAGGACTGGCAGGCGGCCGTCGTGCACCTGGAGGAGTCCCAGCGCCTGATGGCCGCCCGGCTGCGCGCCTCCCTGGCCGGTCACCTCGGCGAGCCGGCCTGGAAGATGCTGGTCAAGCGGCTGGAGACGGAGTCCCCGCAGTTCCGCGAGAACTGGCGGCGCTACGAGGTGGTCGGCACCCGCACCAAGCACAAGGAGTTCCTCAACCCCTGGGTCGGCCACCTCATGCTGGAGCACACGGACCTGTGGCTCGGCCCCGAGCTGGGTGCCCGCATGGTCACGTACACCCCGAGGACCGAGGAGACCCGCGAGCGCCTGGAGAAGCTGCACGCCCTCGCGCTCGGCCGGGTCTGACGGCCGCCCGCGCCCGCCGGGGCCGGGCTCAGGAGGCGCCGACCACCTGGCGCACCTCCGCCGACTGAAGCCGGTCCGCCGTGCGCTCCGCCGTCCCGCGGGCCCAGCGGCCGCTCGTCAGCAGGCCGAGGACGAGGACCACGAGACCGCACCCGGTGAGGATCCACCAGCCGGGGCGGGCCGCCGCGACGAACGCGTGGCCGTACGAGGACGAGCCGATGCCGGACGCCAGCACCGCGCCGACCACCGCGACGCCCAGCGTCTGGCCCAGCTGCCTGCTGGTGGAGGCGACCGCCGCCGCGACACCGGCCTGGGCCCGCGGCATGCCCGAGACCGCGGTGTTGGTGATCGGCGCGTTCACGAAACCGAAGCCGATGCCGAACAGGACGTAGCAGAGGAAGCGGGTGACGCTCGACGTCTCCGCGTCGAACGCCGCGAACAGCACACCGCTCGCGGTCGTCGCCGTACCGGCGATCAGCAGCGGCAGGCGCGGGCCCCGGTTGCCGACCAGCCGGCCGGACAGCGGCGCGCACAGGAAGGTGGGCGCGGCCATCGGCAGCATCCACAGGCCCGCGTGCAGGGCGTCGAGGCCGCGCACGTTCTGCAGGTACAGCGTCGACAGGAACAGGAAGCCGCCCAGCGCCGCGAACGCGCTGATCGCGATCACGGTGGCTCCGCTGAACGGTGCCGAGCGGAAGAAGCGCAGGTCGATCAGGGGTTCCTCGCGGCGCGGCTCGTACCGCAGCAGGGCCAGGAGCGCCCCGACGGCGATCACGGCGAACGGGGAGACCCGGGCGAGGCCCGCGTCGGGCGCCTCGATGATGGCGTAGGTCAGCGAGCCGAACAGGGCGATCACCAGCAGCTGGCCGACCGGGTCGGGGCGGCGGGCCTTGGGGGCGCGGGACTCGGGGACGAAACGGAGGGTGAGCAGGAGGGCGGCGAGGCCGACCGGGAGGTTGACCCAGAAGATCGCGCGCCAGCTCACCGACTGCACCAGCAGGCCGCCGGCCAGCGGGCCCGCCGCCATGGAGATGCCGACCACCGCGCCCCACACGCCGATCGCGCGGGCGCGCTCCCGGGCGTCGGTGAAGGTGTTGGTGATGATCGACATGGCGACCGGGTTGAGCATCGAGCCGCCGATCGCCTGGACCATGCGGAAGACGACCAGCAGCTCCAGGCTCGGGGCCACGGAGCAGAGCAGTGAGCCGACGGAGAAGACCACCAGGCCGGCCATGAAGACCTTCTTGCGGCCGATCCGGTCGGCCGTGGAGCCGGCGAGCATCAGCAGCGAGGCGAGCACCAGGGTGTAGGCGTCGATGGTCCACTGCAGCCCGGACGTGGAGGCGTGCAGGTCGCGCTGCATGGCGGGCAGCGCCACGTTCAGCACGGTGTTGTCCAGGCTCACGATGAGCAGGCTCATGCAGCAGATCGCGAGCACGAGGAGGCGTCGGCGGTGGCTCAACTCGGGCATGCGTTCCATCGTACGCCGATTTCAATAGTGCGTCTAACTAATGAGTGGTACATGATCTTTGCGCCCGAAACGCCGCCCGGCCCGGCTCGCCCCGCCCCGGCACACCCGGGTACCCGGGGCAAACGAGGTGGCCCCGATGTCCCCGCACGTCAGCCGCCGGCGGAGCTGCCGGACGAGTGACCGGCGCCGTGAGGGACAATGGTCTCTCGTCCCGACCCGTATCCGCCGTACGTCCGACCCGGAGCCGTCTGATGTCCCACCCGCTCTCCATCGGCCCGCACGCCGTCGCGCCGCCCGTCGTGCTCGCACCCATGGCGGGTATCACCAACGCGCCCTTCCGCACCCTGTGCAGGGAGTTTTCCGGAGGCAAGGGCCTGTTCGTGAGCGAGATGATCACGGCCCGGGCGCTGGTCGAGCGCAACGAGAAGACCATGCAGCTGATCAGGTTCGACGCCAGCGAGCAGCCGCGCTCGATCCAGCTGTACGGCGTCGATCCGGCGACCGTCGGCAAGGCCGTCCGCATGATCGCGGAGGAGGACCTGGCCGACCACATCGACCTGAACTTCGGCTGCCCGGTGCCGAAGGTCACCAGGAAGGGCGGCGGCTCGGCCCTGCCGTACAAGCGGAACCTGCTGCGGGCGATCCTGCGCGAGGCGGTCGCGGGCGCCGGCGACCTGCCGGTGACGATGAAGATGCGCAAGGGCATCGACGACGACCACATCACCTTCCTCGACGCCGGCCGCATCGCCGTCGAGGAGGGCGTCACGGCCATCGCCCTGCACGGCCGCACGGCCGCCCAGCACTACGGCGGCACCGCCGACTGGGACGCCATCGCCCGGCTGAAGGAGCACGTCCCGGAGATCCCCGTGCTCGGCAACGGCGACATCTGGTCGGCCGAGGACGCGCTGCGGATGGTGCGGGAGACGGGCTGCGACGGAGTCGTGGTCGGGCGCGGGTGCCTGGGGCGGCCGTGGCTGTTCTCCGACCTGGTGGCCGCGTTCGAGGGGCGGCTCGACGACCTCGCGCGTCCCACGCTGCGGGAAGTGGCCGAGGTCATGGTCCGGCACGCGACCCTGCTCGGTGAGTGGGCCGGCGACGAGTCCAAGGGGGTCGTCGACTTCCGCAAGCACGTCGCCTGGTACCTCAAGGGCTTCGCGGTCGGCTCCGAGATGCGCAAGCGGCTCGCGATCACCTCCTCGCTCCAGGAGCTGCGCGCCGGACTGGACGAGCTGGACCTCGACCAGCCGTGGCCGGCCGGCGCGGACGGGCCCCGCGGCCGTACGTCCGGCAACAACCGGGTGGTGCTGCCGGACGGCTGGCTGAAGGACCCCTACGACTGCGCGGGCGTGAGCGAGGACGCGGAGCTGGACACCTCCGGCGGCTGAGCGCCCCGGGCGGCGGTCAGCCCTTCTTCGGGTGCGGAGTCGAGCCGTACGCCGTCAGGAAGCGGTCCCGGAAGGCGCTCATCTTCCAGACCGGCGCGTCATGGGCCGGGCGCAGGCCGTCGGTCCAGCCCCAGCCGTCCACCTTGTCGAGCACCTTCGGGTCCTTCGCCACGATCGCGACCGGCACGTCACGGCTGGCGTGGTTGCCGCTGACCCGGGCGATCGGCTGGTGGTCGCCGAGGAAGACCAGCACCGTGTCCTTGGTGCCGTAGCGCTCCAGCCACTGGGTCAGCGCGGTCACCGAGTACTGGATCGACTTGCCGTACTCCTGGCGGGACTTGGTGGTGTCGGCGATGACGTCGGCCGGATTGTTGCCCGCCGCCTCGATGCCCTTGAACACCGAGCCGTCGCCCAGCTGGTCCCAGCCGACCATCTTCGGGATCGGCGCCCAGGGCTGGTGGCTGGAAGTGAGGATCAGCAGCGACATCCGCGCCTTGCCGTCGGCGGGCTTCTTGCTGTGCACCCGCTCCTGGTACTGCTGCAGCGCGTACTGGTCGGGCATCGTCGACCAGCTGAACTTCGGCCCCTTGTAGCCCAGTTCGAAGGCGTTGTAGACCTTGTCCAGGCCGTACCACTTCTGCTCCGGCCACCCCTTCTGCACGCCCGGCATGACACCGACGGTGTCGAAGGCGCCGGTCTTCTCGAAGGCGTCGGTCAGGCTGAGGTGGTCGCTGGCCATGACCGTGCGGTACCGCTGCTGGTTGCTGATCCACAGCCCCGACATGGTGGTGGAGTGCCCGAGCCAGCTGCTGCCGCCGTACGTGGCCGAGGTCAGCCAGCCGCTCTTCGCGTGGAAGCCGGCCTTGGCCAGCGCCTTGGTGCGGGCGTCGAGGGTCGCGTCGACCCCGGGCGCCATGATCGGGTCCTCGACCGCGCTGCGGCCGTAGCTCTCGATGAACGTGAAGATCATGTCCTTGCCGCGCAGATCCGGCACCAGCTGGCTGCCCGGAGTGTTCCCGAACCGGTCCACCTTGGCGACCTTCTCGAACTCCGCCTCGTCCTTGAGCGTCGCCGAGACCATGTGGGCCTGGGCCTTCAGCGCGGTGGCGGTGCTGTCGGAGGCGAGCGGTACGCCGAACAGCTGCAGGCCCAGGGAGGAGCAGGTGATCCAGACGACCCCGGCGACCAGCGTGCCCCGGGTCGCGAGAGCGCTGTGCCGGGCGAGCAGATTGCTCAGCCGGACCATGGCCAGCGCCAGCAGCACGAACAGCAGCAGCACCACGGCGAGCACACCGGCCACGGCGGCCAGGGTCCGCGTGCGGCCGAGCGAGTCCTCCAGGTACGACTCCGCGTCGGCGAACAGGCTCCAGTCGAGCACCACGTTGAAGCCGCGGCCGAGGTACTGCTTGAAGCCCATGTCGAGCGCGTTCAGCACGGTCATCGCGGCCAGCGCGACCCCGGACACCGCCGCCAGCGCCACCCGCGGCCGGCGCGGCAGCGCGATCATCACGGCCGCCCCGATCACGGCCTCGGCCGGTATCCGCAGGAACGCCGAAGGCCCGAGCCGCACCACGGAGTTCGGCATCACCAGCGCGGCGACGACGAGTGCGGCGGCGAGCACGGTGACGGTGACGGACAGCGCCCGGGCGGCCGCCGGGTGCTCCTCCCGCAGGCGCCGCGTGCGCGCCGCCACGGCCGTCCAGGGGCGGCGCGACGGGCGGCGCGGGCCGGGCGCCGGGGGGACGGACTCGTCCGGTTCAGCCTCCTCGGCTGCCGCTACGGCTGATTCGCGCGTGCTCATGTCCTGGGACAACCCGGCGTCCTTCCTTGCGAGACCGATCCGACCTCCCCTACGGCCGGTCTCGGTCCGCTGTTCACAACGCCGGGCAAACACCTGGCAAACGCCCCCGGGGGTCCCCCACGGGGATGGCGCCGAACCCCGCTAAGCCCCGCCCACCGCGGTCAGCAGAGCGAGCGGCACCGCGGCCGACCGGGACTCCCGCACACACGCGTGCGGACAGGGAACCGGCTCCGGATGCGTGTCCCGTCCGTACCCCGCCAGCACCTCCGGCAGCCGGTGCCCCGCCGTCGTCGCCGCGTCGACCAGCGCGCGGGCGACCGTGCGGGCCTCGTCGTGCAGCCCGTACCGCGCCAGGCCCAGCGTGATCAGCGCGTTGTCGTGCGGCCAGACGGAACCGCGGTGATAGGAGAGCGGATGGTGGGCGGGCTGGCCGGAGGCCAGCGTGCGGACGCCCCAGCCGGAGAAGAAGTCCGGCTCCAGCAGCCGCCGGCCGACCAGTTCGCCGTACTCCTTGTCCAGCAGCCCCGACCACAGCAGATGCCCGGCGTCCGAGGCCAGCGCGTCGATCCGGCGGCCCTTGCCGTCGAGCGCCAGCGCCGGGAAGGACTGCTCCGGCATCCAGAAGTCCCGCTGGAAACGGTCCCGCAGATCCGCCGCCGCCTGCTCCAGCAGGGCCGCGTACGTCGCGTCGGCCCACACCGTGCGCGCCACCCACGCCGTGCGGCGCAGCGCGTCGTAGGCGTAACCCTGGGCGCCCGCCGCCATCACCGCGCCGGTCGGCCGGGTGCCGTCCGCGCAGCAGATCGCGCCGGGGGAGTCCTTCCAGTTCTGGTTGGCGAGGCCGCCCTCGTCGGCGCGGTAGACGAGGTAGCCGCGGGAGGTGAGCCCGCCGTGGTCGAGCATCCAGCCGACGGCGGCGCGGGCGTGCGGCTCCAGGCGCCGGGCCAGTGCCGTGTCCGTCGTCCGCTCGACGTACGCGCCGAGCAGGATCAGGAACAGCGGGGTGGCGTCGACCGAGCCGTAGTACCGCCCGAACGGGACCTGCCCGAAGTGGGCCAGCTCGCCGTGCCGTACCTCGTGCACGATCTTGCCGGGCTGGGCGAGGCGGGACGGGCCGTTGCCGGTCGCCTGGGTGGCGGCGAGCGCGAGGAGGGTGGCGGCGGCCGGACGGGGGCGGTAGGGCAGGGCGAACAGGGAGGTGAGCAGGGCGTCGCGGCCGAGGAGGGTGAGGAACCAGGGGGCGCCCGCCGCCGGGACGCGCAGCTCCTCGCCGTCCGGGCCGGTGGCCGGGATCTGCAGCGCGGCCAGGTCGGCGAGGCCCCGCGCGCACGCCTCCGACAGCTCCGGCCAGCCGGCCGGGAAGGCCACGCCCTCCACGAACTCCTCCTCCAGCGAGCGGAGTTGATCGCGCACGGCGGCCGGGTCGCGGGGCACGCGCAGGGCGCGGCTCTCGCCGTGCGGGCGGGCGATCACCCGGAGCAGCAGCTCGGTCGTGCCGTGCGGCGCCAGGGCGAGGGCCCACACCAGGCGGCGGGCGCCCGTCCCCGTCTCCTCCACGGCGTCGGGTGCCGGGTCGGCCGTGATGCTCGTGCACGACCGCCACTCGGCCCGCCGGTAGGCGAACTCGATGCCGTCGTCGAGGACCTCACGGGAGCGTACGGCGCCGGCCTTGACGTAGGTGCGGTGGTCGCAGCGCAGCTCGAACTGGTCGGTGAAGTCGGCGTCGACGGTGAGGGCGAGGCGCACCGTGGTGGGCACCGGGCGGTTGCTGGTGATCCGCAGGGACTCCACGAACGCGTTGTCCCCGACGGCCTGCTCCCGGAAGAGCGTGTGCGCGGGAGGCTCCTGCCGGCCGCCCCGCGGGACCAGGACGCAGCGCGCCGCGTCCCCCTCCGCGACCGGGGTGAGCACCTCGGGCACCGCGCCGTCGACGGTGAGCTGCCAGCGGCTGAGGTGCCGGGCGTCGCGTACGAACAGCCCGTCCGGGGGGCTGCCGCCGCGCACCCCGCTGATGTCGCCCCGGTCGCCCACGACGGCGAACGTCGCCCCGTGCACGAGCAGGTGATGCCGGTCCGTCATCCCCGGTGCCCTCCTTCGTCACTCCCTGTCGAACGTGGCGGTGCCCTGATGGACACGCCCTGTCAGGGGCGCTTGAGCAGATCTTTGTGCAGGTCAAGCGCGAGCGCCGCGGTCCAGCTGAAGCCGGTCGCGCCGCAGGCCTCGCCGGTGTAGGGGTCGACGTACTCGGCGAAACCGGTGCGGTCGGCGAGGTCGACGACCGCCGCGCGCAGGGCGTCTGCCGCCGCGCTCTCGCCGTGCGCCCGCAGCCCCCGCTCCAGCAGCCAGCTCGTGTTGAACCAGGCCGGCCCGCGCCAGTAGCGGTGCGCGTTGAAGGCCTCGCCGAGCAGGTCGTAGCTGGGCACCAGCCGGGTGCGGTCGCCGAGCGAGAAGTGCGGGCCGCGCAGGGTGCGCACGAGGCCGGCGGCGACGGTGCGGGGCAGGCCCGGCAGCAGCAGCGGGACCAGCCCCGTGACGCCGCGCTCCCGGACCGGCCCCCCGCCGCCCCGCAGGTCCCGGCACAGGAACATCCCGGCCGCCGGGTCCCACAGCCGCTCCACCAGCGCCGCGGTCAGCCGCTCCGCGCGCGCGTGCCGGGCGGTGCCGGCGGCGCCCAGCTCCTGGGCGATCCGCGCCAGCGCGTGCTCGGAGACGATGAGCAGGGCGTTGAACGCCGGGTCCTCCACGGCGAAGTCCCCGCCGCCGTCCGCGTATCCGGCGTCCCGGTAGTCGGCGGCGAGCCGCACGTACCGCCCGTAGTCCAGATCCGTCGGCCGGTCCTCGGGCGCGCCGTGGTCGAGGTCGGCGCGGCGGAAGGTGCGCGCCCGGGCCGGGACGATCCGGGCGAGCGGGGCGTCCCAGCAGGGGCTGTTGTCCATGCCCTGCTCCCAGGGATGGACGACGGACACCAGACCGCCGCCGCCCAGGTCCCGCCGGTGCAGCAGATACCGGTGCCAGGCGGCCAGCCGTGGGTACACCCGGGCCAGGAAGCCGCGCGCCCGGGACAGGGCGGGGTCGGCTCGGTGCACCAGCCAGGCGGCGAGCGCGTGCACCGGTGGCTGCACGATGCCCGACGTCTGTACGGTGCGCGGGGCGCCCGTGGCGCGTCCGGCGGTGGCGGAGCGCCAGAAGTCGGGGCTCGGAAAGTACGCGTCGAGCGGTACGGAGGGGTTGAAGACGATGTGCGGGACGCGCCCGTCGCCCCACTGCGCCGCCAGCAGCGTCTCCAGCTCGGTCTGGGCGCGCCCCGGCGACAGGTGCCGCAGGCCGATCGCGATGAACGCCGAGTCCCAGGACCACTGGTGCGGATACAGGTTCCGGGAGGGGACGGTCGAGGCGCCCGTCCAGTTGGCCTCCAGCACCCGGGCCGCCCTGACCCGCAGGGACGCGTCACAGGCCGCTGACGCGGGATCGGCGGCGGAAGGGGAAAGGGCGGACGGCGGTGGATCGTACGCGGTCGCGGGCTCGGACGGGCGGGTGGTGAGCTGTGCGGTGCGATCCACTCGGGGCTCCCCGAAGACGAAGACGTCCGGCGGGCGGGGCGACCGGGTTCGGCGGGGTTTGACCGTGGCCACCGGAGGGGTTACGTCTATTTAACACGCAAAACCCACTATGTAATGCAGGTTGAGGAAACACAAGGGGGTGCGCATGGCCGGGAGTCCGGGAAGAGCCGTCAGGGGCGGCGGTCAGACGAGCGCCGGTGATCTGCTGGAACTGGTCCGCAGCGGCCGGGCGGTGACGCGCGGCGCGCTCCAGCAGGCCACGGGGCTGTCCCGGGCGACCGTGGGCCAGCGCCTGGACCGGCTGTTCCGGGCGGGCTGGCTGCGCGAGGGCGCCGGCGGGCCGGTCGACTCGCCGCTCGGCGGGCGCCCCGCCGTCACCCTGGAGTTCGACGGCTCGCACGCCGTGGTGCTCGCCGCCGATCTCGACACCCGGCACGCCCGCGCGGCCGTCCTCACCCTGACCGGCGAGATACTCGCCGAGCACGCGGGGACCCTGGTCGTGGAGGAGGGCCCGGAGACCGTCCTCGGGGAACTCGGCGGCTGGTTCGCCGAGCTGCTGAGCGAGGCCGGGCACCGGGCGGCGGAGGTCTGCGGGATCGGGCTCGCGGTGCCGGGGCCGGTGGACAGCGAGACCGGGCGGGTCGTCCAGCCGCCGATGATGCCCGGCTGGGACGGCTACGACATCACCGGCCGGTTGTCCCGCGCCTTCGGCGAGCGCACCGGAGCCCCGGCGGTCCCGGTCCTGGTGGACAACGACGCCAACCTCATGGCCTACGGCGAACAGCGCACCGGTCACCCCGACTGCGCGGCGTTCGTGCTGGTGAAGGTGTCCACGGGCATCGGCGCCGGGGTCGTCGTGGACGGTTCGGTCTACCGGGGCGTCGACGGCGGCGCGGGCGACATCGGGCACATCCGGGTGGGCGCGGAGGCGCTGTGCCGCTGCGGGTCGTACGGCTGTCTCGCCGCCGTCGCGAGCGGGGGCGCCGTGGCCCGGCGGCTGGCCGAGTCCGGGGTGCCGGCCGCCTCCGGCTCGGACGTGCGGGACCTGCTGGCCGCCGGGCATCCGCAGGCGGCGGCGCTGGCCCGGGAGGCCGGGCGCCGGGTCGGGGACGTGCTGGCGACGGTGGTGACCCTGCTCAACCCGGGCGTGCTCATGATCGCGGGCGATCTGGCCGGAACCCCCTTCCTCACCGGGGTGCGCGAGCTGCTGTACCAGCGGGCGCTGCCCCGCTCCACGGCCCGCCTGGACGTCGTCACGTCCCGGCTGGGCGACCAGGCGGCGCTCATCGGAGCGGCGGCGCTGGTCGTGGAGCACCTGTACGCGCCGGAGCGGGTGGAGGAGCGGCTCACGGAGATGGGTGTGTGACGAGGGCGTTCACCGGCGGTTCCGGGCCCGCGCGGGCGTCCGCATGGTGAAATCGGGCCCGCTGTGGCAGCGTGATTCTCGCCACCCTTGATAAGGGTTGCGCTCAGATGAGCGGATCATGGGCGACTGCACTTCTCCAAGGGGTGGCACCGAGTGCCACCCCTTGATCGTTCATCGATCGAACTCAGACGTGTCGGAGGTCGCTCATCCGAGCGGGTTCCCCGGTCTTTGGGAGGTGATGCGTTCAAGAAGTGAAAACATAACCCGGTCACCGCTTGCCAAGCTTTGACTTTCGATCCGCTGGCGGACGAGTGGTTACAGGCGCATGACGCACAAGTGGACGTACCCATGCGCCTTTGATCTGGGTACATTCCTCGCCGTCAGGGCAGCCACCGTGGCCTCAAGGAGTCGAGACCCGTGTCGGAAAACAAAGAACCCCACGTAGCGAAGTTCGTTTACGACTTCACCGAGGGCAACAAGGACCTCAAGGACCTCCTCGGTGGCAAGGGTGCCAACCTCGCCGAGATGACCAACCTCGGTCTCCCGGTCCCTCCCGGCTTCACCATCACCACCGAGGCCTGCAAGGTCTACCTGGACAGCGGTGAAGAGCCCGCGGCACTGCGTGACGAGGTGAGTGCACACCTCGACGCCCTCGAGACCACGATGGGCAAGAAGCTCGGCCAGGCGGACAACCCCCTCCTGGTGTCGGTCCGCTCGGGCGCCAAGTTCTCCATGCCCGGCATGATGGACACGGTCCTGAACATCGGCCTCTCCGACAAGTCGGTCCAGGGCCTGGCCAAGCAGGCCGGCGACGACCGCTTCGCCTGGGACTCCTACCGCCGCCTCATCCAGATGTTCGGCAAGACCGTCCTCGGCGTCGACGGCGAGCTGTTCGAGGAGGCGCTCGACGCGGCCAAGGCGGCCAAGAAGGTCACGGTCGACACCGACCTGGAGGCCGCCGACCTGAAGAAGCTGGTCACCAAGTTCAAGAAGATCGTCAAGACGGAAGCCGGCCGGGACTTCCCGCAGGACCCGCGCGAGCAGATGGACCTCGCCATCAAGGCGGTCTTCGACTCCTGGAACGGCGACCGCGCCAAGCTGTACCGCCGCCAGGAGCGCATCCCCGGCGACCTGGGCACGGCCGTCAACGTCTGCTCGATGGTCTTCGGCAACCTGGGCCCCGACTCCGGCACGGGCGTCGCCTTCACCCGCGACCCCGCCTCGGGCCACCAGGGCGTCTACGGCGACTACCTGCAGAACGCCCAGGGCGAGGACGTGGTGGCGGGCATCCGCAACACCGTTCCGCTGGCGGAGCTGGAGCAGATCGACAAGAAGTCGTACGACCAGCTCATGCAGATCATGGAGACGCTGGAGAACCACTACAAGGACCTCTGCGACATCGAGTTCACGATCGAGCGCGGTCAGCTGTGGATGCTCCAGACCCGCGTCGGCAAGCGCACGGCGGGCGCGGCCTTCCGCATCGCCACCCAGCTGGTCGACCAGGGCCTGATCGACGAGACGGAGGCGCTCCAGCGCGTCACCGGCGCCCAGCTGGCCCAGCTGATGTTCCCGCGCTTCGACGACAGCGCCAAGACCGAGCAGGTCGGGCGGGGCATCGCGGCCTCCCCGGGCGCCGCCGTCGGCAAGGCCGTCTTCGACTCCTACACCGCGGTGAAGTGGTCCCGTTCGGGCGAGAAGGTCATCCTGGTCCGCCGCGAGACGAACCCCGACGACCTGGACGGCATGATCGCGGCCGAGGGCATCCTCACCTCCCGCGGCGGCAAGACCTCCCACGCGGCCGTCGTCGCCCGGGGCATGGGCAAGACCTGTGTCTGCGGCGCGGAGGACCTGGAGGTCGACACCAAGCGCCGCCGGATGACGGTACCGGGCGGTCACGTCGTCGAGGAGGGCGACGTCATCTCCATCGACGGTTCGTCCGGCAAGGTCTACCTGGGCGAGGTCCCCGTCGTCCCCTCCCCGGTCGTGGAGTACTTCGAGGGCCGGATGCACCCGGGCGCCGACGACGCCGACGAGCTCGTCGAGGCCGTGCACCGCATGATGGCCTTCGCCGACCGCAAGCGCCGCCTGCGGGTGCGCGCCAACGCCGACAACGCCGAGGACGCGCTGCGCGCCCGCCGCTTCGGCGCCCAGGGCATCGGTCTGTGCCGCACCGAGCACATGTTCCTCGGTGAGCGCCGCGAGATGGTCGAGAAGCTGATCCTCGCCGACACCGAGGAGGAGCGCGAGGCCGCTCTGCAGCAGCTGCTGCCGCTGCAGAAGAAGGACTTCGTCGAGCTCTTCGAGGCGATGGACGGCCTCCCGGTCACCATCCGCCTCCTCGACCCGCCGCTGCACGAGTTCCTCCCCGACATCACGGAACTCTCGGTCCGCGTGGCGCTGGCGGAGTCCCGCCAGGAGCCGCACGAGAACGACCTGCGCCTGCTCCAGGCGGTGCACCGCCTGCACGAGCAGAACCCGATGCTGGGTCTGCGCGGCGTCCGCCTCGGCCTGGTCATCCCCGGCCTGTTCACCATGCAGGTCCGCGCCATCGCCGAGGCCGCGGCCGAACGCAAGAACGGCAAGGCCGACCCGCGCGCCGAGATCATGATCCCGCTCGTGGGCACGGTCCAGGAGCTGGAGATCGTCCGCGAGGAGGCCGACCAGGTCATCGCGGAGGTCGAGGCGGCGACGGGGACGAAGCTCAAGCTGGCGATCGGCACCATGATCGAGCTGCCGCGCGCCGCGCTGACCGCCGGTCAGATCGCGGAGGCCGCCGAGTTCTTCTCCTTCGGCACCAACGACCTGACCCAGACGGTGTGGGGCTTCTCCCGCGACGACGTGGAGGCCTCCTTCTTCACGGCGTACCTGGAGAAGGGCATCTTCGGCGTCTCCCCCTTCGAGACGATCGACAAGGACGGCGTCGGCTCCCTGGTGAAGGCGGCCGCCCAGGCCGGCCGCGCCACCCGCCCCGACCTCAAGCTCGGCGTCTGCGGCGAGCACGGCGGTGACCCGGAGTCGGTCCACTTCTTCCACGAGGCCGGCCTGGACTACGTCTCCTGCTCCCCCTTCCGCATCCCGGTCGCCCGCCTGGAGGCGGGCCGCGCGGCGACGCAGTCGGAGGGCAGCGACCACCGCTAGGCCTCACGGCCACCAGACCCCGGAGCTGTCGCCGGTCCCCGACCCTCAGACCGATCGGCGACGGCTCCGGCACACGAAAGAGAGACGGCACCCTTGTGCGGGGGTGTCGTCTCTCTTTGTGTTGTGCAATTTCGGCCGCTGTCTGAATCGTGATCACCTGATGTGGTGGTGGGCGGGAGGCTGAAGGATTCAGCAAGTGATCGAGGCGCTACTTTCTGTAACTCCGATGGCCGGTGGGGCTGTCGGAGTCATGGAAGAGGTGGCGCATGAAGCGAGTACTGGTCGGCTTCGTCACGGCGGGGGTGTTTCTTGCGGGGGCAGGGACGGCGGTTGCTTCGTCGTGGCGGAACCTGCCTGCGCAGAGCACGACAGGAGTTGCATTCACGGGGCAGTACCGAGTCAATCCTCCTGAGAGGAACCACGGCTCGTTCGAGTGGAAGGGGCAGCTGCAGGACACCGACCCGGGGGACGGCCACAACGGGTACGTGGAAGTCAAGGTCGAAGGCCATGGCTGGATCCGCTACTACGGCAAGCAGCGGAAGTCTGTGTTCATGCACCACTCCAACTGGGACGGAGCCGAGCGGTACATCGAGGACGCGCGTTTCCACGTCTGTCGCGATAAAGGTGCCCTTCGCCCCGACAACTGCGCGTCTGAGCTGCGCTTCAGCTACAAGCTCAACGGCTGACCGCGGTTATGGGGCCGGAAAGTCTTGTTGCCAGAGACGTCGATCTCTTCTACGGGAGGTCGCAAGCGGTCAAGGGAGCGTCGATCGTCCTGCGTCGCGGCGAGATCGCGGCAATCACCGGGCCGAGCGGCTCAGGCAAGTCCTCCCTGCTTTACTGCCTCGCGGGGGTGCTGCCCGCCAGCCGTGGTGAAGTCCGCTTCGAACGAAGCTCGTTCAGCGACTTGGATGATGACGAGCTGAGTGCACTGCGCCGCGAGCGCTTCGGGTTTGTCTTCCAGTACGGCGAGTTGCTGCCCGAGTTGACCATCGAGGAGAACGCCGCCCTGCCCCTGCGCCTGGCAGGACAGCGGAAGAGGGCTGCGCTCGCCGCTGCCGGTGAAGTACTCGGCAGGCTGGGGCTTGCGGAGCTGCGCGAACGAAGGCCTTCTCAGGTGTCGGGCGGGCAGAGTCAGCGCGTCGCCGTGGCCCGTGCCCTGGTTCATCGACCAGCCGTGGTCTTTGCTGATGAACCGACGGGTTCGCTCGACAGCGCCAACGCTTCGGCCGTATTGGAGGAGTTCCTGGCGTTGGCCCGTTCGCAAGGCACAGCAGTGGTCCTTGTCACGCATGACCGGGACGTAGCGGCTCGCGCCGACAGCCAATACTCCATGGTTGACGGCGTCCTCACCGCACAAAGGGCGGTCGGATCGTGAAGGAGCTGTTTCTGGGGCTACGGCTGCTGCTGAGCAGCGGTCGCGGCAATCGCGTGCGGTTCACGCTGATGAGTGTGGGCGGCTCGATCGCAGTGTGCTGTCTGGCGGTGGTGCTCACGATCCCCGGCATCCTTGCCGCGCAGGACGCCCGCGTTGCGGCAAGGCAGCCTGTGGTTCCGCGAGACGGGTCGCACAAGCCGGTCTTCTCAGGGTTCCCGCTTTCGCTGGAAAGGACGGATCCGTACGGAGCCAAGCCTCTTACCCGCATCTTTCTGGCCCGCGGCACCAAGGACGTTGAGTCGCCTCCGGGGTTGTCGTCGTTCCCGGCCGCTGGTCAGTTCTTTGTCTCTCCGCGGCTGCACGAGATGCTGCGTTCCCAGCCGGGTCTCGCTCAACGTTTTCCAGGAAGGGAAGCGGGGTTGATCGGCCCGCAGGGACTCGCACGACCCAGCGAGCTGGTTGCCTACGTCGGCATGCCTCGTGGTGAGTTGTCCGACGGTATTCCCGTCAAGCGCTTCGGCAGGGGGGAGGCCCCGGAACCCACCGTGGAGCCGGCGACGCTCGGCATCTTGCGCTTCACCATGGTGGGGGTCGTCCTGGTCCCCTTGGCGGTGTTCCTATCTGTCTGTGCTCGCTTGTCCGCGGCCGAGCGAGCCCGCAGATTGGCGGCGCTCCGTCTGCTGGGCATGAGTGCCCGGGAGGTGCGGCGAGTGAACGCGGTTGAGACGGTCGCCGCCGCCAGCCTTGGAGCGCTGCTGGGCTTGGGTGAGTACTGGTTACTGAACCAGTTTCTTTCCAGAGTCGGTCTTCCTGGATTCACCTGGTATCCGAGTGATGGTGCACTGAGCGGTTCGACCCTCGGGGCGTGCCTCTTGGGCTGTCCGGCGCTCGCCTGGTTCGTCGGACGGGTCAGTGCGCGGAAGGCGGCCGTGAATCCGCTCGCTGTCCGTAGGGCAGCCCCGGAGAACCCCCCTTCTGTCTGGGGTATGGTCCCGTTGCTCGCTGGGGCGGGCGTCGCCGCAGGCTACTGCGTCGCCGGGGCGACGGGGCATGCTCCTTCGGACACCGGGGCGTCCGCTCTGCTCATCCCCTCAATGATCGTCCTCATCGGCATCGGCCTCGTGACGATGCTGCCGCGTCTATGCCGGTCCTTCTCCGGACGGGTCGCCCGAAGCACCCGTTCACTCGCTCTAGGGCTCGCCATGCGGCGTAACGAGGCGGAGCCAGGTGGTGCGCTTCGGGTCGCCGCCGGTTTGGTTCTGCTGGTGTTCGCGGCTTCACTCGCCCAGGGCGTGCTGATCGAGCTGGATCAGGTCTCCAAGAACACTGCTTCGATTCAGATGTACGACATGCCCGATCAGGGGCTCACCGCAACCAAGCGGGGCGCCCTCGAACACATGCGGGGCATTCGTGCTCACCTCGTCACCGCGCCAACGCACGTAGGCGATGACTGGCGTGACTGGTCACCAGCGGTCGTCCTGGCGACCTGCGCCGAGCTCCGGAAGGCTGTGCCCTGGGTCGGCAAGTGCGTCGACGGTCGGCCCCTACGGCTGTATGACCCCACACAGGTGCAGGACGGGAGTTTCAAGGCGGGTGGGAAGCTGCGCATCACGCTGGCCGATGGGCACCGGACCATGGAGATCACGGCACCACGGCGCACCCTGCCGTACCGTGATCAGGTAGGTATGCCGGTTCTCAGCAGTGGCATGATTCTTCTTCCGCCTTCCGCGCTGCCTGAGGGGCTCCGCCCCAGCGACGGCACGCTCAGCCTGATCAGCGCTTCGGACTCGGACACGGTCCGGGCCGTTCTCGATCGCATCGCTCATATCGTTCCCACCGCTGCGGTGATTCCCCAAGGGCTGAACGTCACCGCCCTCCAGCAGATCGCCGTCGTCAAAGCGCTGCTGGCCCTCGGCATGGTCCTGGGTGCCGTCATCGGCGTAGCCGCCTACGTAGTCGCTGCCACCGACCGCGCAGTGGAGCGGCGCTCCCAGGTCACTGCTCTGGCTCTGCTCGGTGCTCGTCCTCGCACGCTCCGTGCGGTACAAGTTGCCCAGGTCGTCCTCCCGTTGGCCCTAGGCCTGCTGCTGGCCGTCACACTCGGCAAGATGGCCGAGTCGAGCTATCTGGTGACCGGGGGTGGGGCGGTGTTCTGGGACGGTGCCGGGCTCCCCCTCCTGCTCGCCGGCGCCGTCGGTGTCGTCGCCGTCGCCGCCCTCGGCTCGCTTCCCCTCGTCGGGCGGCGGATCGATCCGGAGCTGATTCGGCGGGACTGAGGGGAGGGGGTGGGCGCTGAGGGGCGGCACCACGGTGTGGGGGCCGCTCCTTCGTGCGGGTGGGGGACCCCGCCGTCCCGGCGTGCGAGATCTGTGCCACTTCTCCCAGCCGTTGTCGACAACCCCGGCCCCCGCACGCTACTTTCCTTACATGTATAAAAAGTTACGCGGCAGCCCGGGTGTCGTTCTCGCCGCTGCCGCCGTCGCCCAGTTCGTCGTCGCCCTCGACATGGCCGTCGTCAATGTCGCCCTCCCCGCCATACGCACCGCCCTCGGATTCGCGCCGCTCGACCTCTCCTGGGTCGTCCACGTCTACGCCCTCACCTTCGGCGGGTTTCTGCTGCTCGGCGGGCGGGCCTGTGATCTGTACGGTCGGCGGCGGCTGTTCGTGTTCGGGATGGTCGTGTTCGGGATCTGCTCGCTGGCCGGGGGGCTGGCGCAGGAGCCCTGGGAGCTGGTCAGCGCCCGTGCGGGGCAGGGGATCGGTGCCGCCGCGGCCGCCCCGGCCGCGCTCGCGATGCTGACCACCACCTTCACCGAGGGCCCGAAACGCGTCCGCGCCCTCGGTGTGTGGAGCGCGGTGAACGCCGCCGGTGGCGCACTCGGCGTGCTCGCGGGCGGGCTGCTGACCGAGTACGCCGGCTGGCGCTGGGTGATGCTGATCAACCTGCCCGTCGTGGCGGTGGCCCTCGCGCTCGCCTACGTCGCCGTACCGTCCGAGTCGCGGCCCGAGCGGCGGCGCGAGCGGCCGGACGCGCTCGGTGCGCTGTTCGCGACCGGCGGGACCGGGCTGCTGGTCTTCGGGGTCGTACGGACCGACACCCGGGGGTGGGGATCCCCGGCGACGCTGGTCACGCTCGGCGTCGCGGTCGTCCTGCTGGCCGCGTTCACCGTGGTGGAGAGCCGGGTCTCCGCACCGCTGCTGCGGCTCGGCCTGTTGCGCAGCCGGTGGGTCTCCGGCGCCAATCTGCTCGTGTTCCTGGCCGCGGCCGGGCAGTTCACCGCCTTCTACTTCGTGTCCCTGTACCTCCAGCAGGTCCTCGGCATGGGCGCCGCCGCCACCGGTGCCGCGTTCCTGCCGTTCTCCGTGGGACTCGTCGCGGGCACCGTCGTCGCGACCAAGGTCACCGCGGCCCGCTCGCCCCGCGCCGCCCTGCTGCCGGGCGCGCTGCTGGCCGCCGCCGGACTGGCCTGGTTCTCCCGGATCAGCCCGGACGGCAGCTTCCTCACCGATGTGCTCGGCCCGTCCCTGCTCACCAGCGTCGGCGCCGGTCTGGTGCTGGCTCCGGCCGCCGCCGCCGCGACGACCGGCGTGCGCATCAGCGAGGCCGGCATGGCCTCCGGCGTGCTCAACAGCTCCCGTCAGCTCGGCGGCTGCGTCGGCCTGGCCGCCCTGGCCACGATCGCCGCGCACCACACCGGCAAGGCCACCGATCCCGCCTCGCTCTCCTCCGGTTACGCGCTGGGCCTGGCCGTCAGCGCCGCCCTCTTCCTGCTCGCGGCCGTCGTGGCGATCGGCGTGCTGCCCCGCCGCCGGGCCGCCGTCACCGCCTCCCACTCCCCGGCACCGACGGAACAGCGGCTGGAGGGAACGGGGACGCACTCCTGACCGCGCCCCGGTGCCGACCTCTTCGTGCGCCGCGCGTCCGACAACACCGTTTACGAGTACGACTCCAAGGGCACGTCCTTCGCCACCCGGACCTCCTGGGGCTCCGCTCCCTCCGCCCCGCCCCCGGCCCCCTTTCGTAATCACTCCGCATGGTTGATCGTTGGGCCGTGCATCGATGACGAACGTGACGAACGTCTGGGGGCACGATGACGAGCATCAGTCGTAGGACCTTGCTGGCAGCGGGTGCCGGTGCCGGGGCGGGTGGCCTTCTCGGCGCCTGTGGTTCCAACACCGGGCGAGGGGGCGGTGGTTCGGGGAGCGGTCAACTGGCGCAGTGGTACCACCAGTACGGCGAGACCGGCACCGAGCAGGCCGTGCAGCGGTACGCCGCCGCCTACAAGAAGGCCGACGTCCATGTGCAGTGGCGGCCCGGAAACTACGACCAGCAGACCGCCGCCGCCCTGCTCACCGACTCCGGGCCGGACGTGTTCGAGGTCAACGGGCCCACCCTCGACCAGATCCAGGGCGGCCAGGTCGTCGATCTCACCGAGCTGCTCGACGGGGTGAAGGACGACTTCAACCAGGCCGTCCTCGCGCCCAAGACGTACCGGGGGAGGATCTGGGGCATCCCGCAGGTCGTCGACATGCAGATGCTCTACTACCGCAAGAGCCTGCTGAAGGAGGCGGGGGTCGAGCCGCCGGCCGGCCTCGACGGGCTCATCGACGCCGCCCGGGAGCTCACCCGCGGCAAGGTCAAGGGCCTCTTCCTCGGCAATGACGGGGGAGCCGGCGTCCTCGGCGGGACACCCCTGTACGCGGCCGGACTCCGGCTCGTCACCGACGACGGGAAGGTCGGCTTCGACGACCCCGCCGCCGCCCGCACCCTCGGCAAGCTGCACCAGCTGTACGCCGGCAAGTCCCTGCTGCTGGGCGCCCCCGCCGACTGGGCCGACCCTTCCGCCTTCACCCAGGGGCTGACCGCGATGCAGTGGTCCGGGCTGTGGACGCTGCCCCAGGTGCAGAAGGAGCTCGGGGACGACTTCGGTGTCCTGCCGTTCCCGAAGGACGGCGGCGCGGGCCGGCCCTCCGTGCCCGTCGGTGCGTACGGCGCCGCCGTCAGCGCGCGCGGCAAGCACAGGGAGGCCGCCAAGGAGTACGTGAAGTGGCTGTGGGTGGAGCGGACCGACTACCAGGAGGACTTCGCCCTCTCCTACGGCTTCCACATCCCCGCCCGGATCTCCCTCGCCAGGAAGGCCGCCAAGCTGAAGTCGGGGCCGGCCGCGGACGCGGTGCGGTTCACGACCGAGTTCGGTTACGCCCAGCCGCTGTCGTGGACGCCGGCCGCCCAGACCGCCTACCAGGACGCGCTCAGCCGGATCATCAGGGGCGGCGCCGCTCCGGAGAGTGAGCTGCGGGCCGTCGTACGGAAGGTGAGCGCCGAGCTCGACCGGGTGAAGAAGCAGTCGTGAGGCGGCGCAGGGCCCTGTGGTTCTGGGTGTTCGTCGGGCCGTTCGCGCTGGGGCTCGCGCTGTTCACGTACGTTCCGCTGCTGTGGAGCGTCGGCCTGAGCTTCTTCGACGCGCACAACACCGTCACGCCCACGCACTTCGTCGGCGTCGGCAACTACACGGCGATGCTCCGGGACGACGCGTTCGTCGGCGCTCTGAAGACCTTCCTCCTCTTCACCGCCTTCATCGTGCCGGTCACGTACGTGTGCTCCCTCGGCCTCGCCCTGATGGTCAACCGCATCGGGCACGCTCGCGCGTTCTTCCGGTCGGTCTTCTTCCTCCCGGCCGCGTGCAGTTACGTCGTCGCCGCGCTGGTCTGGAAGATGTCGCTGTTCAACGGGGTGCGGTTCGGGCTCGCCAACACCGTGCTCGGGTGGTTCGGGGGCGATCCCGTCGCCTGGCTGTCGAGCACCGACCCGCCCTGGTACTGGCTGGTCATCGTGACCGTACGGCTGTGGCTGCAGGCCGGGTTCTACATGATCCTGTTCCTGGCCGGGCTGCAGCGGATCGACCCGGTGCTGTACGAGGCGGCGGCCGTGGACGGGGCCCGGCCCGGCTGGACCGTGCTGCGGCACATCACCCTGCCCCAGCTGCGGGCCACCTCGGTCGCGGTCGTCCTGCTGCTCGTCATCAACGCCTTCCAGGCCTTCGACGAGTTCTACAACCTGCTGTCCGACGCGCGGGGCTATCCGCCCTACGCCCGGCCGCCGCTCGTCTACCTCTACTACACCGCCCTCGGGCAGGGGCAGAACCTCGGGCTCGGCAGTGCCGGCGCGGTGATCCTGGCGCTGATCATCGCGGTCGTCACGGTGGGACAGGCGTGGTGGCTGAAGCTGGGAAGGACGGACGCCGATGGATGACGCCCTGGTGCGGGCCGGGCGGGCGCTCAGGCTGGTGCTGCTGGTCGCGCTCGCGCTGCTCTTCCTCGTCCCCTTCTATCTGCTGGTGCGCAACGGGCTGTCCAGCGAGCGGGACATCACCTCGCCCGGGTGGACCTTCTTCCCGGGCGAGGTGAGGTGGGGCAACGTCCGGGAGCTGTTCGACGATCCGTCGGTGCCGTTCGCCCGCTCGCTGCTCAACTCCGCGCTGATCGCCGTCGCCACGACGCTGGGCACCCTGGTCCTGGCGTCCCTCGCCGGGTACGGCCTCGCCCGCATCCCCTACCGGCACGCGAACAAGGTCTTCTACGGCATCCTGGGCACCCTGCTGGTCCCGGCCGCCGTCACCTTCGTGCCGAGCTTCGTGCTGGTGTCGTCGCTGGGCTGGATCTCCACCCTGCGCGGGCTGATCGTCCCGACGCTGTTCTCCGCGTTCGCCTGCTTCGTCTTCCGGCAGTACTTCCTCGGCTTCCCCCGGGAGCTGGAGGACGCGGCGCAGGTCGACGGGCTGGGGTACTGGCGGACGTACTGGCTCGTCGTCGTGCCGAACGCGCGGCCGGTGTTCGCGGCCGTCGGCACGATCGTGTTCCTCGGCGCGTGGAACTCCTTCCTGTGGCCGCTGGTCATCGGGCAGGACCAGAGCGCCTGGACGGTGCAGGTGGCCCTGTCGTCCTTCACCACGGCCCAGGTCGTGCGGCTGCACGAGCTGTTCGTCGCCGCCGCCGTGTCGATCCTGCCGCTGCTGGTGGTGTTCCTGTGCTTCCAGCGGTGGATCGTGGCGGGGGTGGAGCGGTCCGGGATCGACTGAACCGGGTCAGGCGGTGGAGCCGCCGTCCACCACCAGGTCGGTGCCGACGACCGAGGCCGCGTCGTCCGAGGCCAGGTAGAGCACGGCGGCGGCGACCTCCTCGACGGTGCACACCCGGCCGAGCGGGACCTCGGCGCGCATCCGGGCGGCCCGGCCGGCCTCGGTCTCGCCGGGCCTGAAGGACATGTCCGTGGCGGTGGGGCCGGGGCTGACGGCGTTGATGCGCACACCGTCGGCGATGTGGTCCAGGGCGGCGCTGCGGCTGAGCACCGAGACGGCCGCCTTGGTGACGGCGTAGCCGGTGGTGCCGGGCAGCCGGCTGTGGACGCCGATCCGGGAGGCGATGTTCACGACGGCGCCGCCGTCCGGCTGGGTCCGCATCTGGGCGACCTCGGCCTGGAGGGCGAGCAGGACACCGGTGACGTTGACGTCGAGCATCCGGCGCCAGTCCGCCTCGGACAGGTCGGCCGCGGCCTTGCCGCGGCCCTCCAGGACGCCGGCGTTGTTCACCGCCACGTCGAGGGAGCCGAAGCGGTCCACGGCGGCGGCCACCAGGGCCCGCAGGTCCTCGGCGCTGGTCACGTCCGCGGTGACCGCCAGCGCCTTTCCGCCCGCCCGCTCGATCAGCGCCGCCGTCTCCTCCAGCGGCTCCCTGCGGCGCCCGGCGACGACCACGTGCGCGCCCTCGCGGGCGAAGGCGAGCGCGATGCCCCGCCCGATGCCGGTGCCGGCGCCGGTGACGAGGGCGGTGCGGCCGGTGAAGCGGTGCGTCATGACGATCTCCCTTTTTAGAACGATCGGTTCAGTATGTGGGCCGGAAAAAGGCGCACCCAGGAGGTGCGCCTCGGTCGCGTCAGTCCAGCAGGGCCAGTGCCTGCTCCGCCGCGTCCCGCACCCTGGCCGGGTCCGCGGCGGCCTTGCCGACCACCCGCAGGCCCTGGAGCAGGACGAGCAGCATGCGGGCGAGGGCGAGCGGATCGCGGTCCCCGGGCAGCTCGCCCTGGGCGCGGGCGCGGACCAGCGCGGAGTGCAGCAGCGTCTCCAGGGCGTCCCAGCTCTGCTGCACGCGGCGGGCGGAGGCCGCATCGTGCGGGGCCAGTTCGACGGCCGTGTTGGTGACCAGGCAGCCCTGCTCCCGGGTGGCCTCCGCGGTGGCCTCGGCGGCGAACCGCCGGACCAGCGCGCGGACGGCGGGCAGCACCGGGCCCGGCGGCGACAGCTCCCGGGTCAGCAGCGGGTTCTGGACCTGCCCGTACCGGTCCAGCGCCCGCAGGTACAGCTCGTGCTTGCTGCCGAACGTCGCGTACAGGCTGGCCCGGCCGATCCCGAGGTGTTCGACCAGGTCGGCCATCGACGTCGCCTCGTAGCCGCGCCGCCAGAACAGCTCCAGGGCCGACTGCAGCGCGGCGTCGGGGTCGAATTCCTTCGTCCTGGCCACGGGGCGCAGCCTAGGTTTTCTGGAACGATCAGTCAAACATGGTGGGGCGGGGGTGGGTTACGCCGCTCGCACCTCGTACACCGTCACCCGCACCGACTCGTCGTCCAGGCACTCCCCGCTGTCGAGGTCGAAGCGCTGCTTCAGCAGCGGGGAGGCCACGAACGGGCGGCCCTCGTGGGTGCCGGTCAGGCCGCGGGAGAGGACGGCCGCGCCGGTGAACGGGTCGCGGTTGTCGATGGCGTAGAGGCGGTCGGCGCGGTCCCGGAAGAGGGCCACCTGGCGGCCGTCCGGCAGCAGGGCGGCCACCCCGCGGCCCGGGGTCAGCAGGCTCAGGTCGCAGACCGTGAACCAGCTGCCGGTCAGCTGGAGCTGGATCTTCAGGTCGGTGGTCTCGAGTGCCAGGGTCATCGCTGGGCGCTTCCTTCCAGGACGTCGGCCGCGCCGTCCGAGGGACGCGTGCCGATGGACAGCAGCGGCAGGTCGGGCTTGATCTGGTCGCGCTCGGGGACGAAGGCGACGACCGGGTCCGGGGTGTCCGGGGCGTTCACGAAGGACACGAACCGGGCGAGCTTCTCGGGGTCGTTGACGGTCTGCGCCCACTCGTCGCGGTAGTGCGCGATGTGCGCCCGCATCAGCTTCTCCAGGTCGTCGCAGATGCCGAGCGAGTCGTGCACCACCACGTCCCGTACGTGGTCCAGGCCGCCCGGGATCCGCTCCAGCCAGGTCGAGGTGCGCTCCAGGCGGTCGGCGGTGCGGATGTAGAACATCAGGAACCGGTCGATCAGCCGGACCAGTTCGGCGTCGGACAGGTCCTGAGCCAGGAGGTCCGCGTGGCGCGGGGTGGCGCCGCCGTTGCCGCCGACGTACAGGTTCCAGCCGCCCGCGGTGGCGATGACGCCGAAGTCCTTCGACTGGGCCTCGGCGCACTCGCGGGCACAGCCGGAGACGGCGGACTTCAGCTTGTGCGGGGAGCGCAGGCCCCGGTAGCGCAGCTCCAGGTCGATCGCCATGCGGACCGAGTCCTGCACGCCGTACCGGCACCAGGTGGAGCCCACGCAGGACTTCACCGTGCGCAGCGACTTGCCGTAGGCGTGCCCGGACTCGAAGCCGGCGTCCACCAGACGGGTCCAGATCAGCGGGAGCTGTTCGACGCGGGCGCCGAACATGTCGATCCGCTGGCCGCCGGTGATCTTCGTGTAGAGGCCGAAGTCCCGGGCGATCTCGCCGATCACGATCAGCTTCTCGGGGGCGATCTCACCGCCGGGGATGCGCGGCACGACGGAGTAGGAGCCGTTCTTCTGCAGGTTGGCGAGGAAGTGGTCGTTGGTGTCCTGCAGGGCGGCCTGCTCGCCGTCCAGGACGTAACCGCTCGCGCCGATCGCCGGGGCGAGGGAGGCGATGACCGAGCCGACGGCCGGCTTGCAGACCTCGCAGCCGTCGCCGCCCCGGGCGCCCTCGCGGCCGTAGCGGTCCAGCAGCTCCTGGTACGACGTCAGGCCCAGCGCGCGGACGATCTCGTACAGCTCCTCGCGGGTCTGTGCGAAGCAGGCGCACAGGCCCTTGTCGACCTCGATGCCGGACGCCTCCAGCTCGGCGTCGACCAGCTGGCCGAGGACCTTCACACAACTGCCGCAGCCGGTACCGGCCTTGGTGCACTTCTTCACCTCGGGCACGGTGGTGCACGAGTGCTCCGTCACCGCGCCGCGGACGGTGCCCTTGCTGACGTTGTGGCAGGAGCAGATGACCGCCTCGTCCGGCAGCGCCGACGGGCCGAGCTGGGCCCCCGAGCCCGCTCCGGCGGGCAGGACGAGCGACTCGGGGGAGACGGGGGGCACCGAGCCGGTCAGGGCGCGCAGGGTGCCGTACGCCTCGGCGTCGCCGACCAGGATGCCGCCGAGCAGCGTGCCGTCCGGGCCGATGACGAGCTTCTTGTAGAGGCCGGCGCGGGAGTCGGAGTAGACGACGTCCAGGCAGTCCCCGCTGGTGCCGTGCGCGTCGCCGAAGGAGGCCACGTCCACGCCGAGCAGCTTCAGCTTGGTGGACAGGTCCGCGCCCGTGAAGGAGGCCTCGGCGGAGGCGATCGTTGCCGCCACCGTCTCCGCCTGCTCGTAGCCGGGCGCGACCAGGCCGTACACCCGGCCGTCCACCGCCAGCGCGCACTCGCCGATCGCGAACACGTGCGGGTCGGAGACGGTGCGGCAGCGTTCGTCCACCGCGATGCCACCGCGCTCGCCGACCCGCAGTCCGCACTCCCGGGCCAGCTGGTCGCGGGGGCGGACGCCGGCGCTGAACACCACCATGTCGACGGCGAGTTCCGAGCCGTCGGACAGCTTCATGCCGGTGACGGCGCCGGACGCGTCCGTCACGATCTCCTGCGTGCCCACGCCCGTGTGCACGGTCAGGCCCATGGACTCGATGGTCCGCAGCAGCGCCGCGCCACCGCCCTCGTCCACCTGCACCGGCATCAGACGCGGCGCGAACTCCACGATGTGGGCGTTCAGTCCGAGGCCGTTCAGCGCACCGGCGGCCTCCAGGCCCAGCAGCCCGCCGCCGACCACGGCACCCGTCGTCGCCCTGGCCTTCGCGTACTCCTCGATGGCGAGGAGGTCCTCGATCGTGCGGTAGACGAAGCAGCCCTCGGCGTCCTTGTTCGGCACGGGCGGCACGAACGGGTAGGAGCCGGTGGCCAGCACGAGGACGTCGTAGCCGACGGTGAGCCCGGAGCGGGCGGTGACCGTGCGCGAGGCGCGGTCGACCGTCTGCGCCGGGTCGCCGACGTGCAGCTCGATGCCGTGGGCCTCGATGAACTCCCGGTCGGTCAGGGAGAGGTCCTCGGGCGTGCGGCCCGAGAAGTACGAGGTGAGCTGGACGCGGTCGTACGCGGGACGCGGCTCCTCGCACAGCACGACCACGCGGTGCGTGGCGGTCAGGCCGCGCTCGGCGAGCGCCTCGAGGAAGCGCTGGCCGACCATGCCGTGGCCGACGAGCAGGATCGTGGGGCGGGGGCGTTCCCCAAGAAGTGCGGTCTTGGACATCAGGAGCCTCCGTCGTTGGTGAGCAGGTGGAGCAGGGGGCCGTCGTCGGGGAGCGGCTCTGCTCCCTCCCAGGCGCGGGCGAGCGCGCCGACGGTGCCGAGTTCGCCGACGAGGACCCCGCCGACCAGGCGGTCGTCGCGGACGACGACCTTGCGGTAGGTGCCTCGGGTGGCATCGGTGAGGCGCACCACGTCGTCGCCGGGGCGTGCCTCGCTCTCGCCGAACGCGGCGAGGTCGAAGGGGGAGCCCGGGCCGGTCAGGGTGAGCCGGGTCAGGGAGCGGGTGCCGCGGTAGCGGGCGGTCGCGTCGCCCGCGAGCAGCGCGGCGAGGACGTCGGCCTGTTCGAGGGCCGGGGCGGCGAGGCCGTAGACCGTGCCCTCGTGCCGGGCGCAGTCGCCGAGGGCGTGGATGTGCGGGTCGGAGGTGCGCAGCCGGTCGTCGACGAGGACGCCCCGGTCCACGGCGAGACCCGCCTGCTCGGCCAGGCCGGTGCGCGGGTGGACCCCGCAGGCGAGGACCACGAGGTCGGCGTCGAGGGCGTACCCGTCGGCCATCTCCACCGAGCGGACGGCACCCGCGAGGCAGCGCACGTCCCGCACCCGGCACTCGGTGTGCACCTCGACGCCCAGGCCCGTGAGGTGCCGCAGCACCAGCCGGGAGGCGTCCGGGTCGAGCTGGCGTTCCATGAGCCGCTCGGACTGCTGGGCGAGGACCACCTGGGCGCCGCGCACGGCGAGGGCGCGGGCCGCGGACACGCCGAGCAGCCCGCCGCCGATCACGACCGCGCGTACGCCGGGCCGCACCGCCTCGGCCAGCCCCAGGCAGTCGTCCATGGTGCGGAACGCGTGGACGCCCTCGGGCAGCCGGTGATCCGCGGTGAACAGGCCGCGCAGCGGCGGCAGCACCGGGTTGGCGCCGGTGGCGAGGACCAGCGTGCCGTAGGGGATCGAGGTGCCGTCGGCGCAGTCCAGGGTGCGGGCGGCCCGGTCGATGCCGGTGACCCGGGCCCGCAGCAGCCCCGCCGGCGCCGGCAGGCCGATGACCTCCGGGGCGTACCGGCCGGCCAGCACCTCGGCGAGCAGCACCCTGTTGTACGGCGGGTACTCCTCCTCGCCGAGGAGCAGCGCGGGCGTGCCCAGCTCGCCGAGCCGCCGGGCGAGCCGTACGCCCGCGAGGCCGGCGCCGATCACCACCACACGCGTATTCGAGGTCATGTCCCCGAGCGTGCGGCCCCGACGTTACCCGGCGGCATCACCGCTGTTTCCCGGGAGGAACGCTGCCCTCAGCGGGCGCGGGCCGGGGGTGTGAGGGTCCCGAGGAGGCGCCGGGGCGGGCTGTGAGGCCGGGCGCGGCGCCTTCCCGCGGGGCGCCGTCTCAGCGGCGCAGCAGGTCCACCAGCGCCGCGGTGTCCTCGGCCCCGTGCGTGCCGGGCCCGTCCTGGAGCCGCCGGCGCATCAGGTCCAGGAACGGCGTCAGCAGCTCCGCGCCCACGTGCTGCTCCTGCGCGGTGCGCAGCAGCGTCTCCGCGCCCGCGACCTGCATGGCCAGTGGGGAGACGACTCCGCCGGTCCAGTCGCCGCTCGCCAGGCGCGCCGCCGTCCCGTGCGCCGAGCCGGCCATCGCCTGCAGCCACGGCACGAGCACGTCCGCGAACTCCCCGGGCGCCACCTCCTCCCCGCGCATCAGGGCGAAGGCGTGCGTCACGCCCGCGAACATGCCGTACATGGCGCTCAGCAGCGCCACGTCGTACAGCGCGGCCAGGCCGGGGTCGGCGCCGACGTACCGGGTGCCGGCCGGGACGGCGAGCGTGTCCCGGTGCTCCTCGAACAGGTCCGTGCGGCCGCTGTAGAAGACGTACGCGCCGGGCGTGCCGATCATCGGCGGTACGGCCATGATCCCGCCGTCCAGGAGGCGTGCGCCGCGCTCCTCGGCCCAGGCGGCCCGGGCCCGGGCATCGGCGGGGGTGCCGGTGGTGAGGTTCACCAGGTCACGGCCGGCCAGGTCGGTGCCGGCCAGGGCCCGGCCGACCGAGGCGTCGTCGAGCAGGCAGGCCACGACGAGCCGGTTCGCGGCCACCGCCTCCGCCGCGCTGCCGGCGGCCACCGCGCCCTCGGCGGTGAGGGCGGCGGTGCGTGCGGGAGTGCGGTTCCAGACGGTCAGCGGGTGTCCGGCGGCCAGCCAGGCCCGGCCGAGGGCGGTGCCCATCGCGCCGGTGCCGAGCAGGGTCAGGGGTGTGGTGTCGGTCATGACGGCTAGGCTCGTCGCAGGGAGCCGCCCGGCGTAAGTACCCACTTCGAAGTGGGTGGTTACCTGGAGGGAAGGCTGCAGGCCGCGAGGGGGGAGCGCACATGCCGGTCGGACGACGGCCCGGGGCGTACGTCTGCGGGACCGACGCCGCGATGGACGTCGTGGGCGGCAAGTGGAAGGTGCTGATCCTGTGGGCGCTGAACGAGCGCCCGCACCGGTTCGGCCAGTTGCGCAGGGCGCTGCCCGGCGTGACGGAGAAGGTGCTCGCCGCGCAGCTGCGGGAGCTGGAGGCCGACGGCATCGTGCACCGCGAGGAGTACGACGAGGTGCCTCCGCGCGTCGAGTACACGCTGACCGGCCGGGGCGCCCTGCTGAACGAGGCGCTGGAACCGCTGGGCGCCTGGGGCAGGGAGCACGTCCTCGGCGGTGATCCGGCACCGCACTGAGGCGGCCCCGGCGCGCACCGCGCCGAGAAGCTATCTGCTGCCCGTCAGATGGGCGAACACCACGACGTTGCCCTGGTACCCGGTCGCCTTCGAGTAGCCGCCGCCGCAGGTGATGACGCGCAGCTCGGGGCGGGGGGCGGCGCCGTACACCTTGTCGTCGGGGAAGTCGCGGGCCGCGTAGACCTCCACCGCGTCCACGGTGAACACGGCCACCGAGCCGTCCCGGCGGTCCACCTCGATGGTGGTGCCCCGCTTCAGCGCGCCGAGGTCGTAGAAGACGGCGGGGCCGTCGGCGTTGTCGACATGGCCCGCGACGATCGCGGTGCCGGTCTCGCCGGGGGTGGTGCCGGCCTCGTACCAGCCGGCCAGGTTCTTCTCACCGGCGGGCGGTACGTCCAGGCTGCCGGAGCGGGTCAGGGCCAGGCCCATCAGCGGGGCGTTCACGCGGATGGCGGGGATCTTGATCCGCAGGGGCGGGGAGGGCGGCAGCGAGGGTGCGGCGAGGCGCTCGCCGCCGGGGTCGGGGCGGCCCTCGACCGCCGACGGCTGCGGTGGGGTGTGCGCCGCGGTGCCTCCGCCCAGCAGCCACACGCCCGAGCCGAGGGCGACGACGGTGACGGCGGCTATGGCGGTGTCGCCGACCCTGTCGCGTCTGGCGCTCCTGCGCATACCAACCCCTCTCCCGGAGGCGCACCTCCGTAGGCGCCCTCCCCCTCCGGGTCGCGAGGGGCATCGGACCCGGAGGGGGCGGGACGTGCGGTACCGGCGGACGGACAGCGGAGGGTGTCCGTCAGATCCCGTCGCCTCTCGCCCGGCGATGCAGGAGCCAGGTACCGCCCGCGGCGGCGACGGCCAGTGCCGCCACGCCCGCCGCGGTCTGCACGGGGTCGGGGCCGAGTGCTCCGCCGACCCCCGTCTTCATGATTCCTCGCGGCTGCACCTGCTCGTGTGCCGCGCTCAACGCCACCATCAGGTCGCCCGTGACCTGGCGGGTGCCCTCGGCGCACCTGGCGACGATCTCGTACGTCCCCGGCTGCGCGCTCGGCGGCACCCGGAACTGGCCGATCGCCTCGCCCTGGTGCGTGCTGGGCGCCAGGGTGAAGACGCCGGCCCCGAGGGCGCCCGCGTCCCCGGTCGCCGCGCCCTTGTCGCCGCAGGCGGCGGTGTTCACCGAGACCAGGGCGCCCGGCGTCACGGTGGCGGGGTAGACGTCCAGGCGGCCGGTGTCGGCGGCGTAGGCGGGTGCCGCGGCCGCCACGACGAGCGCGGTACCGGTCAGCAGACGGGCGGTGCGTCGCATGGTGCTCCCCACGGCTTGCGTTTCGGCTGGTCCAGGGGCGCGCCCCTGCCCTTCCGAGGTAAGTCGCTGTCCGGGAGATCCGCTTGCCGATGCTGCGTCGGAAATGTGGTGAACGGGTGGCGTCGACGGCCCCCACACGGCCTAGCGTCGCGAGGTTCCCGCAGGTCACGGGCGCGCGAGGGCGTTCTCAAGATAATCGTACGAAGAGAACACGAATGGACCGACGGAGACCGTCGACCGGGTGACGGGACGTCAGGGACACGGCTGGGCCGGTGCCCGCACGGAGCACCGGCCCGCTGCAGCCGTCGCAGCCCGCTCAGTTCACGTTGACCGCGCTCCAGGCCGCGGCCACCGCGTTGTACTCCGCGCTGCCCGCGCCGTACAGGTCCTTGGCGGCGTTGAGGGTCGCCGTACGGGCTCCCGCGTAGTTCGTCGAGGACGTCATGTAGACCGTCAGCGCCCGGTACCAGATCTTGCCGACCTTGTCCCGGCCGATGCCGGTGAGCGTGGAGCCGTTGGACGTCGGGGAGTTGTAGCTGACCCCGTTGATGGTCTTCGCCCCGCTGCCCTCGGCGAGGAGGTAGGCGAAGTGGTTGGCGACCCCGGAGGAGTAGTGGACGTCGAGGTTGCCGACCGAACTGCTCCAGTAGTCGGCCGAGTTGCCGTCCTTGGAGGGCTTGTCCATGAAGCGCAGGGCGGGCTGGCCGAAGCCGGGCTTCACGATCTTCTCGCCGATGAGGTAGTCACCGGGGTCGGAGGCGCTGTTCGCGTACCACTCCACCATCGTGCCGAGGATGTCGGAGGTGGCCTCGTTCAGTCCGCCGGACTCGCCGGAGTACGTCAGCGCGGCCGTCTTGGAGGTGACGCCGTGGGTCATCTCGTGCCCGGCGACGTCGAGGGCGACCAGCGGGCCGAAGGTGGTCCCGTCGCCGTCGCCGTACGTCATGCAGAAGCAACTGTCGTCCCAGAAGGCGTTGTTGTAGTTGCTGCCGTAGTGGACGCGGTTGTACGAGCCCTTGCCGTCACCGGCGATGCCGTTGCGGCCGTGGACGTATCTGTAGTAGTCCCAGGTCTCGTTGGTGCCGTACTGGGCGTCGACGGCGGCCGAGGCGCGGTCGGCGGTGGCGCCGGTGCCCCAGTGGTTGTCGGCGTCCGTGAACAGGGTCGCGGGCGCCCGGCTGAAGCAGATGCCGAAGAAGCACAGGTCGGTCTTGCCCTCGGCGTCACCGGTGTAGGTGTTGCCGCGCGTCGGGTCCTTGAGCTGGTACGACGACCCGGACTGGGTGGTCTCCAGCGGCACCGTCCCGCTGTACAGCGACTTTCCGTCGCCGGTGGCCGTCTCGATGCTGTCCCAGGCGTCGATCTGGGCGCCGGTGCGGGCGTCGGTCAGCACCGTGCGGGCGACCGGGTTGCCGAGCGAGTCCTGGCCGACGGCGTTGGTGCGCCAGGCCAGCCTGGGGGTGCCGTGCAGGGCGTCGACGATCAGCTCCGGCCTGGCCTTGACCTGCTTCAGCCGCTCGCCGAGGTTGACGGCGCGCAGGGCGTTCACCGCGAGGTCGGCGGCCTTGGGTGCCGACACCTCCGGGACGATCGTGGCCAGGGAGATCCGGCTCCTGCTGGCGCGGTCGGCGCTGTGGTAGGCGCCGCTGCGGGTGAGGTGGACGATGAAGTCGCCGCCCAGGACCGGGAGGTGGCGGTACGTGCGGTCGTACCGGACGTGCTGGGTGCCGTCCTTGTCCACGATCACGTCGCGGACGCTGGTGCCCTCGGCGGAGGTGAGGCCGAGGCTCGTGGCGTGGGCGACGAGTGCCGACGCCGCGTTCTCGATCGCGGTGACCCGGGTCGGTCTCGTGTCGGCGTGGGCGGCGGGGGAGAGAGCGGCCGCCAGCAGGGTGGCGGTGGTGGCGGCGATGCCGGCCGTGGCGATGCGACGGGGTCCTCGGACGTGCTGCCGTATCCGGCTCATCTGTCTCCTCGGGGGAGGCGCCTCTCGAAGGCGTGGGGGCGGGCGCTGGCGTCACAGAGATTTAAGAGGCCATGACATGTCATGTCCATAGCGCCTTCATGGAGATGTGTGACGAGCCCGAGGGGGTACAGAATCGTTTCCGTGATCACTCCGGAGCCCGGCCGGCCGCTGCCGTTCTTCGTCTACGGCACGCTGCGCCCCGGCGAACCCAACCACGACCTGTTCCTGCGCGGCCGCACCGCCGCCGAGGCACCGGCCCGCCTCCCCGGCGCCGCCCTGTACGACGGCCCCGGCTACCCCTACGCCGTCGAGCAGGACGGCGAGGAGGTGCGCGGGGAACTGGTGACCGCCCTTCCCGAGGCCTACGAGGACCTGCTCACCGCGCTGGACCTGTTGGAGGAGTACGCCCCGGACGACCCCCGCAACCTCTACGAACGCGTCGCCCGCGACACCGTGCGCGCCGACGGCACCCCGGTCCGCGCCTGGGTGTACCTCGCCGCCCCGCCCGTCGCCGCCCGGCTGCGCACCCGGGGCACCCGCATCGAGGGCGGCGACTGGCTCTCCCGCCGCTGACTCGGCCGCCGACTCGCCTGCTGGCTCAGCCGCCGAGCAGCCGCAGCCCCGCGGGCACCTCGATGCCGAACTCCTCCTCGATCACCCGCCGTACCTCGTCCTCGCCGGACACCGTCCGCCCGGTCACCGTCCCGTCCGCCCGGGTCTCGGTCAACCGGGCTCCGTCCAGGGACAGATGGCGCTCCGCGGTGGTCCGCTGCACATAGGGGCGCTGGGTGAAGGGGGAGCGGGGGTTGGTGCCGACGTGCCAGTTGAACACCTCGAAGTCGGCGGCGGTGAACGGCTCCAGCGTGAACGCGTACTGGGCGGCCCAGTCCGCCGCCTGCCGGTCGTACGCCTGAAGCCCCCACAGCGGAAGCGGCCCGTCGTGCGGCAGCGGCACCAGCCGGTGCCGGCGTCCCGCCCCCTCGTACTCGGTACCGGGCACCAGGGGCACCGGCATCAGCAGCGCGGCCGCGGCACCGAACCCGACGTCCGCGAGGTACGGCTGCGGCTCGCCCGGCACCTCGACCCGCAGCATGGCGTGCGTGCGCGGCCGGCTCATCGGCGTCCCGCCCCCGGCCACCACCCGCGCGGCCAGCGGTGTCACCCGCAGACCGAGCGCTTCCAGGGCCAGCCGCAGCAGCGTGTTGTGCTCGTAGCAGTACCCGCCGCGCCGCCCGTGGATCATCTTGGCCATCAGGTCGCCGGGGGCGAGGGACGGGGCCCTGCCGGACACGGGGTCCAGATTCTCGAAGGGCAGCGACAGCGCGTGCGCCAGATGCACACCGCCGAGGGTCGCGAGATCGGCCCGCCGCTCCCCCTTCCAGCCGATGCGGTCCAGGTAGGCGCCGAGGTCGAACTGCTCATCGTCGGACATGCTCTCGAACTTACGCCGCCCGACCCGCCCTGCGCCGCGCCCCACGGACCGATCCTGGCTACGACTGTGGTCCTACGCCCGGTGTCACCTCCAGCCGCACCGCGCACGACTTGAACTCCGGCATCCGGGAGGTCGGATCCAGGGCCGGGTTGGTGAGGGTGTTGGCGCGGCCCTCGCCCGGCCAGTGGAAGGGCATGAAGACGGTGTCCGGGCGGATGGCGTCCGTGATCCGGGCGGGGGCCGTGGCCCGGCCCCGGCGGGAGACCACGCTCACCGGGTCGCCCTCGGCCGCGCCGATCCGGGCCGCGAGCCGGGGGTGCAGCTCCACGAACGGGCCGGGGGCCGCCGCGTTCAGCTCCGCCACCCGCCGGGTCTGGGCCCCCGACTGGTACTGGGACACCACGCGGCCGGTGGTCAGCAGCAGCGGGTACTCGGCGTCCGGCTCCTCCGCCGTCCCCCGATGGACCGCGGCGACGAACCGCGCCCGTCCGTCGGCGGTGGCGAAACGGTCCAGGAACAGGCGCGGGGTGCCGGGGTGGTCCGTATCGTCCGCGCTCTGCGGGCACGGCCAGAACACCCCGTCCTCCTGCGCCAGGCGGTGGTAGGTGATCCCCGAGTAGTCCGCCGGGCCGCCCGCGCTCGCCCGGCGCAGTTCGTCGAAGACCTCCTCCGGGGCGGCCGGGAAGCCCTTCTCCACACCGAGGCGGGCCGCCAGCTCGTGCAGGACGTAGAGGTCGCTGCGGACCCCGGGCGGGGGAGCGACGGCCCGGCGGCGGAGCAGCACCCTGCCCTCCAGGCTCGTCGTCGTGCCCGTCTCCTCCGCCCACTGCGTCACCGGCAGCACGACGTCCGCCAGCTCCGCCGTCTCCGACAGGACGACGTCACAGACGGCCAGGAAGTCCAGCGAGCGCAGCCGCTCCTCGACGTGGGCCGCGCGCGGCGCCGACACCACCGGGTTGGAACCCATCAGCAGCAGCGACCGGATGTCGGTGCCGAGGGCGTCGAGGAGTTCGTAGGCGCTGCGCCCGGGGCCGGGCAGGCTGTCCGGGTCCACGCCCCACACCCCGGCCACATGCGCCCGCGCCGCGGGGTCGTCCAGCTTGCGGTACCCGGGCAACTGGTCCGCCTTCTGGCCGTGTTCGCGCCCGCCCTGCCCATTGCCCTGGCCCGTCAGACAGCCGTACCCCGACAGCGGGCGGCCCGCCCGGCCCGTCGCCAGACACAGGTTGATCCACGCGCCCACCGTGTCCGTGCCCTGGGACTGCTGCTCGGGCCCGCGCGCGGTGAGCACCATCGCCGCCTCCGGCTCGCAGAACAGCCGTACCGCTTCCCGGAGGTGCGGGACGGGCACGCCGGTGATCCGCTCCACGTACTCCGGCCAGTGCGCCATCGCCGCCGCCCGGGCCTCCTCCCAGCCCGCCGTACGCTCCCGGATGTACTCCTCGTCCGTGCGCCCCTCGGCCACCACCAGGTGCAGCAGGCCCAGGGCGAGCGCGAGATCGGTGCCGGGCCGGGGCGCGAGATGCAGGTCGGCCTGCTCGGCGGTGCGGGTCCGGCGCGGGTCGACGACGATCAGCGTGCCGCCGTTCTCCCGCAGCTCGGTGAAGTAGCGCAGGGACGGCGGCATGGTCTCGGCCGGGTTCGACCCCACGAGGATCACGCACCCGGTCCTCGGAACGTCCTCCAGGGGGAACGGCAGCCCCCGGTCCAGCCCGAACGCCCTGGTGCCGGCCGCCGCGGCCGACGACATGCAGAAACGGCCGTTGTAGTCGATCTGGGACGTGCCGAGCACCACCCGGGCGAACTTCCCGAGCGCGTACGCCTTCTCGTTCGTCAGGCCGCCCCCGCCGAACACGCCCAGCGCGTCGGCACCGTACTCCCGCCGGGTGCGCCCGAGCCGGTCGGCGACCAGGTCCAGCGCCTGGTCCCAGCCCGCCTCCACCAGCCGGCCCCCGGACCGCACCAGCGGCGAGGCCAGCCGCACCCCCGGTGCCAGCACCTCGGCCGCCGTACGGCCCTTGCCGCACAGCGCGCCCCGGTTGACGGGGAAGCCGGCACGCCCGGAGACCTCGACGCCACCCCGCGGCAGAGGCGTGACGTTCATCCCGCACTGCAGGGCGCAGTACGGGCAGTGCGTGGGCGTCGAGGCGATCGTTTCCATACCGCCCAGCGTGCTTCCGGCGTGTTACGTCCCCGGACCGCTCCCCGTTACACCCTCGGCACGGCGACCTCCCCGCGCCCTCCGCCGCGCCGTGAGGCGAGGCCTCACCGCCCGGCGGCCAGAGCCCGCGCCACCCCGGGCTCACGCGGCCCCAGGAACCGCGGATCCGGGTGGAACACCGCGTCCAGCACCGCCTTGCCCGCCGCGAAGACCTCGCGGGTGCCGCCGTAGTACCAGGTCACGTCGTGCTTGGCGTCGACCCCGACCCCGTAGGAGTCCACCCCCGCCGCCTCGCACAGTGCCACCGCCCGCCGGATGTGGAAGCCCTGGCTGATCAGCACGGCCCGGTCCACACCGAAGATCTTGCGGGCCCGCACACAGGAGTCCCAGGTGTCGAACCCGGCGTAGTCGCTGACGATGCGCTTGTCCGGCACCCCGTGCCCGGTCAGATAGGCCCGCATGGCGTCGGGCTCGTCGTAGTCCTCGCGGCTGTTGTCCCCGGTGACCAGGACGACCTCGACGCGCCCCGCCCGGTACAGCTTCGCCGCCGCGTCCAGGCGGTGCGCGAGATACGGCGACGGCTCGCCGTTCCACAGTCCCGCCCCGAACACCACGGCGACCTGCGCCCGCGGTGCGTCCGCCGTCGTGCGCAGCCGGTCCGCAGTGGACACGTACAGCCAGGTCGCCGGCAGCAGCGCCAGCACGCAGGCGGCCATCACGGCCTGCACCAGCCGGCGCTGCCCTTTGCGGGTGCGCGGCAGCCGCGGTCGGCGGATCTTCATACGGCCCCCCAGGGGAATCCCATCGCTTCGACCTTGGAGGACGCGGCCGGAGACGAACCGGTTCGCCGCACCTCGTGCGTCCGTGCCTCACAGCGTGCATCCGTACGCGGTGAAGCAGCGGAAAACGCTCGTGACGGTCCGGCAACGACCGCGCAACCTGACCCCGGCAGGATCCTCCCATGACGGCGTCGCACCCTCCCCGCCCCGAGTCCGACCTCCACCTCGACAGCACGGCGCACCTCATGAACAGCATCGGCAGCCGGCTCGCCGGGCAGCTCCGGCTCGTCCCGCCGCCCGGACGCCGCCGCCCGGCCCCGCCCGCCCTGGTCCTGGCCGCCCACGGCAGCCGCGACCCGCGGGCGCTCGCCACCGTGCGCACCCTGGTGGACCGGATCCGCGAGCTGCGCCCCACCCTCCCCGTCCATCTGGGTCACATCGAGCTGAACGAGCCCCTGCTCCCGGACACCCTCGCCGCCCTCGGCGGCACCCAGGCCGTCCTGGTGCCGCTGCTCCTCTCCCGCGGCTACCACGTGAAGCAGGACATCCCCCAGATGGCCGCCGCCGCACCGGTACGCGCACGCGTGGCCGCCCCGCTGGGCCCGCACCCGCTGCTCGCGGAGGCCCTGTACGACCGCCTGCGGGAGGCCGGCTGGCCCGCGGCGCCGGACGAGCCGGCGCGCCGCACCAGCGCGGTCGTCCTCGCCGCCGCCGGCTCCCGCGACCCGGAATCGGCCACCGACACCCGCCGCACGGCCCGCCTGCTCGCCGACCGCCTCGGCGTCCCCGTCGTCCCGGCCTACGCCTGTGCCGCGAGCCCGGGTGTCCCGGCGGCGCTGCGCACCCTGGCGGCCCGCGGCCGGCACCGGGTGGCGATCGCGTCGTACTTCACGGCGCCGGGCCGCTTCGCGACGCAGGTCGCGCAGGCGGCCCCGTGGATCGCCGCGGCCCCCCTGGGCGCCCACCCGGCGATGGCCCGTCTGGTCCTGCGCCGTTACGCGGAGTGCCTGGCAACACCGTGGACGGAAGCCGCCTAGGGGCACCGTTTCGTCACCGCCGACGCTTACTGTCGAACCATGGAAGGCACCGCACCCCCCACCGGTTACGACCCGGCGTCGGCCGAGCGCTGGGTCACCGAGCCCGACAAACGGCCCGGCCGCACCGCCTTCCAGCGCGACCGCGCCCGCATCCTCCACTCCGCCGCCCTGCGCCGCCTCGCCGGCAAGACCCAGGTCGTCACCCCGGGAGCCCGCAGCCAGGTCTGGGACGCCAGCCCCCGCACCCGCCTCACCCACTCGCTCGAATGCGCCCAGGTCGGAAGGGAGCTCGGCGCGGCCCTCGGCTGTGACCCCGACCTGGTCGAGGCGGCCTGCCTCGCCCACGACCTCGGCCACCCGCCCTTCGGCCACAACGGCGAACAGGCCCTGAACGCCTTCGCGGACGACTGCGGCGGCTTCGAGGGCAACGCCCAGTCCCTCAGGCTCCTCACCCGGATCGAGCCCAAACGCTTCACCGAGGACCGCTCCGTCGGCCTCAACCTCACCCGCGCCGCCCTGGACGCCGCCACCAAGTACCCCTGGCCGCGCGGCGCCCACCCCACCGACCCGGCGTCGGGGAAGTTCGGCGTGTACGAGGACGACCGCCCGGTGTTCGACTGGGTCAGAGCGCACGCCCCCGGCACCCGCACCTGCTTCGAGGCGCAGGTCATGGACTGGTCGGACGACGTGGCCTACTCGGTGCACGACGTCGAGGACGGCCTGCACGCCGGCCACATCGACCCCAACTGCCTGCAGGCCGACCCCGAGCGGCAGGCGGTGTTCGAGGTGGCCGTCGGCCGGTACGTCCCCGCGGACACCGACCCGGCCGAACTCGCCGAGGCCCTGGACCGCCTCCTGGACGAGGAGTGGTGGCCGCACGGCTACGACGGCACGGCGGCCGCCCAGGCCCGCCTCAAGGACGCCACCAGCCAGCTCATCGGCCGGTTCTGCCTGGCCGCGGAGGGCGCCACGCGCGCCGCCCACGGCAGCGGCCGGCTCACCCGCTACGGCGCCGAACTCGTCGTCCCCCGCGCCACCCGCATGGAGTGCGCGGTGCTCAAGGCCGTCGCCGACCGGTACGTGATGCAGCGCACCGAACAGGAGCGGCTGCGCGCCGACCAGCGGGTGGTCGTCGCGGAGCTGGCCGAGGCGCTGACCGCCCGCGCCCCGGACGGGCTGGATCCGCAGTTTCGGGCCCTGTTCGACGGGGCATGCGACGACCACGCGCGCAAGCGGGTGATCGTCGACCAGATCGCGTCCCTCACCGACGCCTCCGCACGCTCCCTGCACGCCAGACTGACGGGGCATATGTGAGAGGAACATGACGCGCCGTGGCCTGATCGGGTCACTCCCTCTTCCCGCAGCACGCCGCGTGCGGGACGCTCGCATGTGGCGGCACCCTTACGAGGAGGCATCAAGTGGTCGACGCGGATCAGACATTCGTCATCGTCGGAGGCGGTCTCGCCGGCGCCAAGGCGGCCGAGACGCTCCGTGCGGAGGGCTTCACCGGCCGGGTGATACTGATCTGCGACGAGCGCGACCACCCCTACGAACGCCCGCCGCTGTCCAAGGGCTACCTGCTCGGCAAGAAGGAGCGGGACAGCGTCTTCGTGCACGAGCCCGCCTGGTACGCGCAGAACGACGTCGAGCTGCACCTCGGCCAGACCGTCGACCGCATCGACCGCACGGCGAAGACGGTCCGCTTCGGCGACGACGGCACGCTCGTCCGCTACGACAAGCTGCTCCTGGCCACCGGCGCCGAGCCGCGCCGGCTCGACATCCCCGGCACCGGCCTGGCGGGCGTCCACCACCTGCGCCGGCTCGCGCACGCCGAGCGGCTCAAGGGCGTCCTGCAGCACCTGGGCCGGGACAACGGGCACCTCGTGATCGCGGGCGCCGGCTGGATCGGCCTGGAGGTCGCTGCGGCGGCCCGCGAGTACGGCGCCGAGGTCACGGTGATCGAGCCGTCGCCGACCCCGCTGCACGGCGTCCTCGGCCCCGAGCTGGGCAACGTCTTCGCCCAGCTGCACCGCGAGCACGGCGTCCGCTTCCACTTCGGCGTGCAGCTCACCGAGATCGTCGGCCAGGACGGCATGGTCCTCGCGGTCCGCACGGACGACGGCGAGGAGCACCCGGCGCACGACGTGCTGGCGGCGATCGGCGCGGCCCCGCGGGCCGCCCTCGCGGAGGCGGCCGGCCTGGAGATCGCCGCCCGGGCCGACGGCGGCGGGATCGTGGTGGACGAGCGGCTGCGCACCTCCGACCCCGACATCCACGCGGCCGGTGACGTGGCGTCCTTCCCGCTCGCCCTGTTCGACACCCGGCTGCGGGTGGAGCACTGGGCGAACGCGCTGAACGGCGGCCCGGCCGCCGCCCGCGCCATGCTCGGCCGGGACGTCACCTACGACCGCGTGCCCTACTTCTTCACCGACCAGTACGACCTGGGCATGGAGTACAGCGGCTGGGCGCCGCCGGGCTCCTACGACGAGGTGGTGATCCGCGGAGACGCCGGCAAGCGGGAGTTCATCGCGTTCTGGGTGAAGGAGGGCAGGGTCCTGGCCGGAATGAACGTGAACGTGTGGGATGTCACAGACAAGATCCAGCAGCTCGTCCGTTCCCGGGCCCAGGTGAACGTGGAGGCGCTCTCGGACCCGCACGTCCCGCTCGACAGCCTCGTCCCCCGGACCTGACGGGCACCGGGACTGTCACCGCGCCCCCGTAGAATTCACGCGTGGCAGGACGGATCAACGACGAGGACGTGAAGGCGGTACGGGACGCGGTCCCGATCGACGCCGTGGTCTCCGAGTACCTCCAGCTGCGCAACGCGGGCGGCGGCAACCTCAAGGGCCTGTGCCCGTTCCACGACGAGAAGTCGCCGTCCTTCCAGGTCAGCCCCAGCAAGGGACTCTTCCACTGCTTCGGCTGCCAGGAGGGCGGCGACACCCTCACCTTCGTGATGAAGGTGGACCACCTCTCCTTCTCGGAGGCGGTGGAGCGCCTGGCTGCCCAGGCCGGGATCACGCTGCGCTACGAGGAGGGCGGGTACAACCCCGCCCACCAGCGCGGCGAGCGCATCCGCCTGGTCGAGGCGCACAAGATCGCCGCGCAGTGGTACGCCGAGCAGCTCGCCACCAGCCCCGAGGCCGAGACCGGCCGGGTCTTCCTCGCCGAGCGCGGCTTCGACCAGTCCGCCGCCGTCCACTTCGGCGTCGGCTACAGCCCCCAGGGCTGGGACCACCTCACCCGCTACCTGCGCGGCAAGGGCTTCACCGACAAGGAGCTGACCCTCTCCGGCCTCTCCCAGGAGGGCCGCCGGGGCCCCATCGACCGCTTCCGGGGCCGGCTGATGTGGCCCATCCGGGACATCGGCGGCGAGGTCGTCGGCTTCGGCGCGCGCAAGCTGTACGAGGCGGACAACGGCCCGAAGTACCTGAACACGCCCGAGACGGCGATCTACAAGAAGAGCCAGGTGCTGTACGGCATCGACCTGGCCAAGAAGGACATCGCCAAGGCCAGCCGCGCGGTCGTGGTCGAGGGCTACACGGACGTCATGGCCTGCCACCTCGCCGGGGTGACGACGGCCATCGCGACCTGCGGTACGGCCTTCGGCGGCGAGCACATCAAGATCCTGCGCCGGCTCCTCATGGACAACGGCTCGGCCCGGGTGATCTTCACCTTCGACGGCGACGCGGCCGGGCAGAAGGCCGCCCTGCGCGCCTTCGAGGACGACCAGAAGTTCGCCGCCGAGACGTACATCGCCATCGCGCCCGACGGCATGGACCCGTGCGAGCTGCGCCTGGCCAAGGGCGACGAGGCGGTCGCCGACCTGGCCGAACCGCGCACCCCGCTCTTCGAGTTCGCCCTGCGCCAGATCGTCTCCCGCTACGACCTCGACATCCCGGCCGGCCGTGCCGCCGCGCTGGACGAGGCCGCACCGATCGTCGCCCGCATCAAGAACAGCGGCGCCCAGCACGAGGTCGCCGTCGAACTCGCCGGCATGCTCGGCATCCTCGACACCCAGTTCGTGGTCCGGCGCGTGGCCCAGCTGGCCCGCTGGGCGCGGGAGCGCGGCGGAAAGGCCCCGCAGCAGGACCGCCCGCGCGGCGCCGACCAGCAGTGGGCGACGCCCGCGGCCGGCCGGCCGAACAGCGGCCCGGCCCTGACCCTGCGCAACCCCGTCTACGCCGCCGAACGCGAACTGCTCAAACTCGCCCTGCAGCGCCCCGAGCTGGTCTCCCCGGCCTTCGACGCCTACGGGGTGGACGAGTTCACCGCGCCGCCGTACGCCGCCGTACGCCAGGCGGTCGCGGAGGCGGGCGGCGCCGAGTACGGCGTCCAGGACGCGCAGGAGTACCTGGTCCGCGTGCGCGAGGCCGCGCCCGACGACACCGTCCGCGCGATGGTCACCGAGCTGGCCGTCGAACCGATCCTGCGCCGCACGGTCGACGAGACCTACGCCGGCACGGTCCTGGTCCAGATCCGCCGCCGCGCCGTCGAGCGCCGCATCCGCGACATCCAGTCCCAGTTGACCCGCCTGTCCACCGGCGGCGACCCCGCCCAGCTGGCCGCCGTGCAGAACGAGATGTGGGTCCTGCAGCAGTACGACCAGACCCTGCGGGAGCGGGGCGCGCAGGCGCTCTAGGCCCTGTCGTCAAAGGGCCGGGGGGACTCCCAGAGCACGCACCTGACGCCGCAGAGCACGCCCTCCGGGCGAACGGCGGGAGTTTGACGACAGGACCTAGCCGGCCTCGGCCGGGAAGGCCGCGGCCACCGCACGGACCAGGCGGTCCGCGAACTCGCGCTCACGTCCCGTGAACCGCGGATACTCCGTGGCGAAGTGGTGCCACTCGACGTCGCCGGCGGCCCGCCCGACCTCCGTCAGGGGCACCGGCCGTTCCAGGGAGGCATCCGGCCACTCGCCGGACTCCCTCATCACCCGCTGCAGCAGCGCGTGGGAGAGCGGATGGCGTTCGGCGAGGAGGACGGCGTCGTACAGGTCCTTGCCCTGCGGGTGCAGGTCGGTGAGCAGCCACATCAGTTTCCACGCCAGCGACAGCCCCGGCGTCGCCGCGCGCAGGACCGTCCCGCCCGGCAGCTCGAGCGGCTCCGGCTCCTCGGGCAGCCGCTCGTTGAAGACGAAGTCCAGCTGCACGTGGCCGCCGGGCAGGCCGGGCGCCGACCAGGGCAGGACCGTGCGGCGGCCGGGCACGCGGTCGTACGTCCAGATGTCCTCCGTGACCGCGTCCCGCGCCGAGAAGCGGACCTCGCCCGGACGGGCCTCGGACGCCCGCGCGACCCCGTCGAGCATCAGGGCCGTCCGCTCCTCCTCGATCCCCCGGTCGGCCGGCACGACGACGAAGTCCAGGTCGCCCGGATCGCGCGCCGCCTCCCCGAACCACACCGACATCAGCACACTGCCGCGCAGCACCAGCGCCTCGGCCCACTCCGAATCGGCGATCGCGGCCAGCACCTGGTGCAGGGCGGCCCGCCGGGCGGTACGCCACGCCTCGCCGCGCGCCGGATCGGCGAAGACGGGGTCGGTGGCCCGGTAGGCGTTCTGGTACTGCTTCAGGGCCGGCTCGAAGACCGGCCGCTGGGTCACCCCGTCACCGGGGACCCGGGTCAGCGTGCGCGGCAGATCGTTCGCCCGCCGGGTCGCCTCGTCCAGTGGCCCGGCGGGAAGCTCCCCGCCGCGCCACAAGGCTCGCCACGCCTCACTCACACCGACACCTCCAGCCATCCGTCGTCCACCGACTCGTCGCTGTCGTACAGCACGAACTCCCGCTCGACGGACAGCACGTCGAGCCCCGCGAGGCCGGCCAGCAGCCGCTCCAGCGCCCACCCCGCCCCCTCGGTGTCCACCCCGCGGCAGCGCTGCGTCACGAAGCGCTCGTGCCGTCCGCCGCCGCGCACCCGGCGCGCGTTCCACGACAGATGCGCGCCGTGCGGCACGACCCGCGCGGTCAGTTCGCCGAGGTCGGTGCCGGCGTCCAGCAGGAGTTTCACATGGTGCTCGAAATACTGTCCGCCGGACCGTCCGCCCCCGCACGGGCCGTCCGGCACCTCCGGCGCCCACGGCACGGACTCCGTCTTCACCCGGACCGGCGCGAAACCGGCCGCCCGCAGCGCCGCCACGGTGCCGGCCGCTCGCGTCGACTGCTCGGCGTACGAGCCCGAACCGGCGAGGGTGAGCATCGGCTGGTCCCGCATCCGGCCGCGGGCCAGCACGATGTGCGTCAGCTTCAGACCGGACGCGTCCGCCCAGCCGCGCAGCCGCTCCGTCTCGGCGGGACCGGCACAGCGGACAGTGACATGGGTTTCGTACAGGAGTCCGGACACCCCGGGATCCTCCCAGACCACGGGGGAGCGGTTCGCCCGGTTTTCCGGCCCGGATCACCAGCCGGTCACGGACCGGACGCAAAAAGTCACCGCACGCCCCTCGTGGCGGGGATGTGTCTTACTCCACACTGGGGGCGGTGCCCGAGTCCTCGGAGCGCAGGCCGACGACTCTCCGCCCCCGAAGTACCGCTGCCGCCCCACCTTCAGCAGCGATCATCCTGGAGGTCGCCCCCGTGCAGACCCAGACCCTCACCCAGACCGACAGCAGCACCGGCGCAACCGCGGACGAGCCGGACGCGGAGACGGACGTCCTCGTGGCCGTACCCCCGCAGGGACCTGCCCCCCTGCACCCGGAGTCGATGCCCGCGGAGCCGGCGGAACCGACCGCGGAAGCCCTCGCGGAGGAGACCGACGACGCCGGCGAACCGCTGGAGGCCGCCGAGCCCGCCGGGAACCCGGCCGCCGCCCGGGCCGAGACCGGCGGCCCGTCGGCCGACCTGTTCCGCCAGTACCTGCGCGAGATCGGCCGCATCCCGCTGCTCACCGCCGCCGAGGAGGTCGAGCTGGCCCGCCGGGTCGAGGCCGGCCTCTTCGCCGAGGAGAAGCTGAGCAGCACCCCCGACCTCGACAGCCGGCTGGCGCTGGACCTGGACCGGCTGGTGGTCATGGGCCGGATGGCCAAGCGGCGGCTCATCGAGGCCAACCTGCGGCTCGTCGTCTCCGTCGCCAAGCGGTACATCGGCCGCGGGCTGACCATGCTCGACCTCGTGCAGGAGGGCAACCTCGGGCTGATCCGGGCCGTGGAGAAGTTCGACTACGCCCGCGGCTACAAGTTCTCCACCTACGCCACCTGGTGGATCCGGCAGGCCATGTCCCGGGCGCTGGCCGACCAGGCCCGCACCATCCGGGTGCCCGTGCACGTGGTGGAGCTGATCAACCGGGTCGTGCGCGTGCAGCGCCGGATGCTGCAGGAGCGGGGGTACGAGCCGACGCCCGACGACGTCGCCGCCCAGCTCGACCTGCCGCCCGAGCGGGTCTCCGAGGTGCTGCGGCTCGCCCAGGAACCGGTCTCCCTGCACGCCCCGGTCGGCGAGGAGGAGGACGTCGCCCTCGGCGACCTCATCGAGGACGGCGACGCCACGAGCCCCGTCGAGTCGGCGGCCTTCCTGCTGCTCCGGGAGCATCTGGAGGCCGTGCTGTCGACGCTGGGGGAGCGGGAGCGCAAGGTCGTACAGCTGCGGTACGGCCTGGCCGACGGCCGCCCCCGCACCCTGGAGGAGATCGGCCGCATCTTCGGCGTCACCCGGGAACGGATACGGCAGATAGAGTCCAAGACCCTCAACAAGCTGCGGGACCACGCCTTCGCGGACCAGCTCAGGGGCTACCTGGACTGAAGGGGCGCTCACGGCGGCGTGAGCGCCCCCGCCCGCTCAGTCCACCTCGGCGACGGCCTGCGCGAACTGGGCCTTGTAGAGGCGGGCGTACGCGCCGTCGGCCGCCAACAGCTCCGTGTGCGCGCCCTGTTCCACGATGGACCCGTTCTCCATGACGAGGATCGTGTCGGCGTCCCGGATCGTCGACAGGCGGTGCGCGATCACGAACGACGTCCGCCCGGCGGCCAGCTTGGCCATCGCCTTCTGGATCAGCACCTCCGTACGGGTGTCGACCGAGCTGGTCGCCTCGTCCAGCACCAGGATCGTCGGGTCCGACAGGAACGCCCGCGCGATGGTGATGAGCTGCTTCTCGCCCGCGCTGACCCCGGTGCCCTCGTCGTCGATCACGGTGTCGTAGCCGTCGGGCAGCGTGCGGACGAACCGGTCGGCGTGCGCGGCCCGCGCCGCCTCCTCGATCTCCCCGCGGGTGACCTCCCGGGACGCCCCGTACGCGATGTTCTCCGCGATCGTGCCGCCGAACAGCCAGGTGTCCTGCAGCACCATGCCGATCCCGGACCGCAGTTCGTCCCGGGACATCCCGCGCACGTCCACCCCGTCCAGGGTGATCCGGCCGCCCGACACCTCGTAGAACCGCATCAGCAGGTTGACCAGCGTGGTCTTGCCGGCACCGGTCGGGCCGACGATCGCCACCGTGTGCCCGGGCTCGACGGTGAGCGACAGGTCCTCGATCAGCGGCTTCTCGGGGTCGTAGCGGAAGGACACGTGCTCCAGCCGCACCCGGCCGGTCAGCTCGGCCGGCCGCTCGCCCGGCACCGGGTCCGCCTCCTGCTCCTCCGCGTCCAGGAGTTCGAAGACCCGCTCGGACGACGCGACACCGGACTGCACCAGGTTCGCCATCGACGCGACCTGCGTCAGCGGCATCGAGAACTGCCGCGAGTACTGGATGAAGGCCTGCACGTCACCGATGGACAGCGCGCCCGACGCGACCCTGAGGCCACCGACGACCGCCACCAGCACGTAGTTCAGGTTCGACACGAACATCATCAGCGGCTGCATGACCCCGCTGTTGAACTGCGCCTTGAAGGAGGCCTCGTACAGCGCCTCGTTCTGCTCGGCGAACTGCTGCGCCGACTCCTCCTGCCGGCCGAACACCTTCACCAGGGTGTGCCCGGTGTACATCTCCTCGACGTGCGCGTTCAGCTTGCCCGTGGAGCGCCACTGCTGCACGAAGTGCGGCTGCGACCGCTTGCCGACCCGGGTGGCGACGACGAACGACAGCGGCACGGTCACCAGGGCGACCAGCGCCAGGATCCAGGAGACGTAGAACATCATCGCGAGGACGCCGATGATGCTCAGCAGCGAGTTGATCAGCTGCCCCATCGACTGCTGGAGCGTCTGCCCGATGTTGTCGATGTCGTTCGTGGCGCGGGAGAGCACCTCACCGCGCTGGCGCTTGTCGAAGTACGACAGCGGCAGCCGCGACAGCTTCGCCTGCACGTCCTGGCGCAGCCGGTACATCGTGCGGTTCACGGCCCGGTTGACCAGCCGGGTCGCCACCGCCATCAGCAGACCGGACACCAGGAAGATGCCGAGCGCGAGCAGCAGCACGTTCCCGACGGCGGTGAAGTCGATGCCCTCGCCGGGCGTGAAGTCGGTGCCCTTCAGCATGTCCGCGATCTGGCCCTGGCCGTGCGCGCGCATCTGCGCGAGCACCTGCTCCTTGGTCGCCCCGGCGGGCATCCGCCGGCCGATGATCCCGGCGAACACCAGGTCGGTGGCCTTGCCGAGGATCTTCGGGCCGATCACGTTCAGGGTCACGCTGACGACCACGCACAGCAGCAGGCCGTAGATCGTGAGCCGTTCGGGCCGGAACTGGGCGACGAGCCGCTTGCCCGACCCCTTGAAGTCCATCGAGCGCTGGTCGGGGCCGCCCCCGGCCATCATGCGTCCCATGGGCCCGGACATCAGGCGGCCTCCGCTTCCGTCAGCTGGGAGAGCACGATCTCCCGGTAGGTCTCGTTGGTCACCATCAGCTCCTGGTGGCGGCCGGAGCCGACCACCCGGCCCTCGTCCAGCACGATGATCCGGTCCGCGTCCCGGATGGTCGCCACGCGCTGGGCGACGATCACGACGGTCGCCTCGGCGGTCTCCCGGGCGAGCGCGGAGCGCAGGGCCGCGTCGGTGGCGTAGTCGAGCGCGGAGAAGGAGTCGTCGAAGAGGTAGATCTCCGGGCGCTGGACGAGCGTGCGGGCGATGGCTAGCCGCTGCCGCTGACCGCCGGAGACGTTGGTGCCGCCCTGCGCGATCGGCGCGTCCAGGCCGCCCTCCAGCCTGCTCACGAAGTCCTTGGCCTGCGCGACCTCCAGCGCGTGCCACAGGTCCTCGTCGGTGGCGTCCGGATTGCCGTAGCGCAGGTTGGTGGCGACCGTGCCGGCGAACAGGTACGGCTTCTGCGGCACCAGCCCGACCGTCTTCGCGAGCAGCACCGGGTCGACCTGCCGGACGTCCTCGCCGTCCACGAGGACCTCGCCCTCGGTGGCGTCGAACAGCCGGGGGACCAGTCCGAGCAGGGTCGACTTGCCGCTGCCGGTGGAGCCGATGACGGCGGTCGTCTCACCCGGCCGGGCGACCAGCCCGATGGACTTCAGCACCGGCTCCTCGGCCCCCGGATAGCGGAAGCCGGCCGCGCGGATCTCCAGGTGCCCGTGCCGGCGCAGCTCGGTGACCGGTGCCGTCGGCGGGACCACGCTCGAGTCGGTCCCGAGGACCTCCTGGATGCGCTCGGCGCACACCTCAGCGCGCGGCACCATCATGAACATGAAGGTGGCCATCATCACGGACATCACGATCTGCATCAGATAGGCGAGGAACGCGGTCAGGTCACCGATCTGCATCCCGCCGCTGTCGATGCGGTGCGCGCCGAACCACACCACCGCGATGGACGACAGGTTCACCACCGTCATGACCATCGGGAACATCAGCGCGAGCATCCGGCCGGTGGCCAGCTGCATCTCGGTGAGGTCGCCGTTGGCCTTCCCGAACCGGCCCTGCTCGTACTCGTCGCGGACGAAGGCGCGGATCACCCGGTTGCCGGTGATCTGCTCGCGCAGCACCCGGTTCACCGTGTCGAGGCGGACCTGCATCGACCGGAACAGCGGCCGCAGCCGCCGCACGATCAGCGTCACGCAGACGGCGAGCACCGGGACGACCGCCACGAGCACGGCCGACAGCGGCACGTCGAGCCCGAGCGCCAGCACGATGCCGCCCACGCACATGATGGGCGCCGACACCATCAGGGTGAACGTCATCAGGGCCAGCATCTGGACCTGCTGTACGTCGTTCGTCGTACGCGTGATGAGGGAGGGCGCCCCGAAGTGACCCACCTCCCGCGCGGAGAAGGACTGCACCTGCCCGAAGACGGCTCCGCGCAGGTCCCGGCCGAGCGCGGAGGCGGTGCGCGCACCGTAGTAGACAGCGCCGATGTTGCACACGACCTGCGCCAGCGAGATGCCGATCATCAGGGCACCGAAGGACAGGATGTAGCCCGTGTCACCCTTCACGACACCGTTGTCGATGATGTGCGCGTTCAGGGTCGGCAGGTAGAGGGTGGCGCAGGTCTGCAGGAACTGCAGCAGCACCACCAGGGCTATGGGTTTCTTGTACGGCCTGAGACAGGTCCGCAGAAGTCGTATGAGCACGCTACGTCTCTCGGGGTCGGCGGCAGGGGCTGGTCGGTTGCCCTTGGCCCCTATCGTCGAACACTCCACCGGTGTTACCTCAACCGATTAAGCCAACCGCATGCACTTTCGGTTCGGGTCGCGCCTCAGACGCGGAACGCCCCCGGATGGGTCTGTTCCCGTACCGCGGTGAACTGCTGGCGCACCGCCTGGCCCACGGCCAGCTCGTCGCCCGGCTCCAGGACCTGCGCCGCCGCGCCCTGCCAGGCCGGCGGGGTGCGCGGGTCGAGGGTGCCCTGCGACACGCCGAGCGCCCAGGCCGCCTGCCGGGCCGCGCCGATCGCCGCGTAGTCCGCGGGCTGCGGTACGACGACCTGCGCGCCGAACAGCGCGGGCGCCGCCGCCTGCACCGCGGGCAGCTCGGCGGCCTGGCCGAGCAGGAAGATCCGCCGTACCTCCACGCCCCGGCCGCGCAGCACGTCCAGCGCGTCGCCGAGCCCGCACAGCATTCCCTCGAACGCGGCCCGCGCCAGGTGCTCCGGCTTCATCGACTCACGCCTGAGCCCGGCGAGGGTGCCCGCGGTGTGCGGCAGGTTCGGGGTCCGCTCGCCCTCCAGGTAGGGCAGCAGGACCAGCCCGTGGGAGCCCGGCGTGGACTTCATCGCCAGGTCGGACAGGCTCTCCAGGTCCGGCAGCCCGAGGAGTTCGGCGGCGCCGCGCAGGGTGCGTACGGCGTTCAGGGTGGTGACGACCGGCAGGTGCATGCCGGTGGCGTCGGCCAGGGAGGTGATCATTCCGGACTGGTCGGCGAGGGCCTCGGGGTGAACGGCCATCACCGATCCGGAGGCACCGAGGGACACGACCGCGTCCCCCAGCCCGATGCCGAGCCCGAACGCGGCGGCCATGGTCTCGCCGGTCCCCGCGGAGATCAGCAGCCCTTCCGGGGTGGTCCCGGCGGCGTCGGCCGGGCCGATCACCTCGGGGAGAATCGCCTGGTGCCCGAGGGCCAGCTCGACCAGGTCCGGCCGGTAGGCGCCGGTGGCCGCGGACCAGTACCCGGTGCCCGAGGCACCGCCGCGGTCCGTGGTCCTTCTCACGGGCCGGCCCAGCAGCTGCCACACCAGCCAGTCGTGGGCCTGCAGCAGTACGGCCGTGCGCAGCGCGTTCTCGGGTTCGTTCTTGGCGAGCCAGCGCAGCTTGGTGACCGGCTGGGCGGCCTGCGGCACGCAGCCCACCGCCTGCGCCCACGCCTCGCGCCCGCCGAGCGCGTCGACGAGATCCGCCGCCGCGACCTGGGCCCGCTTGTCGCCGCCGACCATGGCCGGGCGCACGGTGTTGCCCTGGGCGTCCAGCGGGATCAGCGCGTTCTGCTGCGAGGACACGCCGATGGCCTGGACGCCCTCCAGCAGACCGCCTCCGGCGGCCTCACCGAGGGAGAGCAACCAGGCCTGGGGGTCGACGTCACTGGGGCGTCCCCCGGCCTCCGATGCCTCGACCGGATGCGGCGCGTACCCCTGTCGGAGCACGGCACCGCTGTCCGTGTCGCAGACGACGATGCGCGTGAAATCGGGCGAGCTGTCCAACCCGGCGACTATCCCCATGCGGAGAATTTTGCAGCATTCCTGCGCCGGGTTCGGCCGAGGGCGCCGATGGAGGCGGGCGCGCCGCCCGCGCCAGGGGGTTTCGTTCGGGTCAGGCCGGACCCGGGCTGATCCAAACGAAGCCCCCTAGGTGTTGCTCGTGCCCCAGTCGTCGTCGGCCGTGCCGTTGACGCTGCGCTCGCGCAGGGAGCGGACGCGCTGGGCCACGGAGGCCGGGACGCGGTCGCCGACCTTGTCGCTCACCGTGTGGAACGCCTTTCCGGCGTACTGGCGGCTCTGCTGGGCGGCCGTCTCCGCGGTGTTGCGGACGGCGGGGTTCTGCGCGATCTGGCGAGCGGACTTCTTCAGCTGCTCGTAGCGCTCGCGTCCGGCCCTCGTGCCGAGTACGTAACCGAGGGCCAGTCCGGCGACGAACGTGAGCCGGTAGCGCATGGCTGCCACCCTTCCCTTGCCTGGGTCTGCTGGTGCGACGTGGGCGCCGGGGGGAACCGATTGGCGGAGCACCCCCCTGCTTGCGCTAATGTATGTGTCGCAGCGAGCGCCCGCCCCCTGGCGAATACCCAGGTAGGTACGTTCGATGCAAACGAGGCGATCCTCCGTAGCTCAATTGGCAGAGCAGCCGGCTGTTAACCGGCAGGTTACTGGTTCGAGTCCAGTCGGGGGAGCTTCGGTCCTCCGTAGCTCAATTGGCAGAGCAGCCGGCTGTTAACCGGCAGGTTACTGGTTCGAGTCCAGTCGGGGGAGCACGCTGAACGAGGACCCCTCCGGGGTCCTTTTTCATGTCCGGGGGAACCACGGCACCGGCGCCGGAGTCCTCAAGGTCATGAGCAGCGCGGAAGCCGACCATCCGAGGCAGGAGATCGTATGAGCGGCTATGCTGCGGCAGACGGCGCGCACACTTGTACGCGACACGCCGCTACGGGGCGGTAGCTCAGCCGGTTAGAGCAGCGGACTCATAATCCGTCGGCCGTGGGTTCGAGTCCCACCCGCCCCACCAGGCACCGCAGGCGCAGAAACGATGGGACCTGTGGTGATGCAAGGACGGTGGTCGCCACGCCGCAGCGGCGGCCACCGTTCACACAGCCGGACCAGGTCCGGCGCACCTCCCGCATGAGTGCGAGATCACCTTCGGTCCGAGTGTGAGGTGCCGACCGCAGGGGGCGTGTCCCCCCTCATCGGCTAGGCGGCCGACGAAGGTGGCGAAGCGCGTCCCTGTCTTGCGCTGTGGCGAAGTCCTGCGGGCGGTGGTTCTTGAGGAGGCACATGTCGTAGCGGGCCACAGTCGGGACGTGGTCCGCCGACCGGATCGTCAGGTGCTCCTGGTGCCGACCAGCTGGCAGGAGTCACGGTGGATGAACGGCCCCTGGTGGGGCCGGGGCGGTGAGCGCGCACCTCGCGGGAGGAGCCCTTGAAGGCGAGGGCGGTGCCGTTGCAGTCGTCGAAGTGGACCGGGTGATGAAACGCGTCAGATCCTGCTGCGGTGTGCTGTTGGCCTCGCGGCTTTCACAACCGGCCCGGAGATTCTGCCTGAATTGCCGGCGCTCGTGGGCCGGATCCCTCGCCGGTTCCGTCATTCGTGTCGTGGAACCGGTACGGGATGTGCCGGTCGCGAGCCGATTGCTGCGTGACAGCGCCCCACCGTCGGGCGATGTCTACAGTGCCTGCAGGTTGCCGACGATGGCATCGAACGCGACGAAGCTCTTGCGTGCGGCCTCCCGCCTGACCGGAGGCGAGTGTGGCCATGAGCCGAGTGTGACCGTGAGCCGAGCGTTCGCTAGGAGGGCCACGACAGAAGCCGCGGTGACGAGCATCCTCGTTCATGGCGGGGCGGTCCCGCTCAAGCTGTGCCGCACGAAAGTCTCTCCCATGCCTCGGGGGGCTGGGAGAAGAGGTGATCGATGCGTCCGAAGTGACGCGCCTGCTGGGATTGGGACGGCGAGCACCTCTCCCAGGCCGGTCTCCTCCAGCATGCGGCGTAGCCGCTACTCCTGGCCGTAGGTGGCGTCCGCGGTCACCCAGGCGATCGCCCGCAGCACAATGGCCCTGGCCGGGTCGGGCTTGGCGGCGAAGGCCCGCTGCTCGGCGATGTGGGCGGCGCGGCAGCGGTCGCGGTCGTCGGTCCAGGACTTGGGCAGGTGCAACTCCCGGTCCACCAGGACGCATCCACGGGTTGGCGTAGGCGGCGAACACGCCGGTCTGGCAGTTCTCGGTGGTGGTGCCGTCTTTGAGGAAGCCGGTGTCGTCGAGAGGTTCCGACGGGCTCGCCGAGCCGTTCGGCTACGCAGTGCTGGAGGTCGTCGCGGAGTTCATCGGTGCCCAGCGGGCGCCGTTGGGGAGCCACTGGATGCGGTCGGGTATGCGGTGTCGTCTTCGGCCAGTTGCAAGCCGTTTTTGCGGGCGACTGGACAGAGTAGTCCGCCGATGTAGTCACGCATCCTGCGACGCGGTTCGACGCGCCTGAAGCGGTGGCCGGTACGCAGGAACAGTTCCTCGAGCTCGTCGTTCCAGATCTCAACAGCAGGTTCGTCGATCACTTTTAGGAAGCTGCCCGTACCGCTGTCGCCATCAGTGGTGGTTGTACACGATCGAGGGGTGGCCCGGTGAAGGGACGAACCAGCCCACTCTGCTCACCCAAACCGCCAGGCGCCTTTGCCGTGACTGAAGGGTAGTCAGGACTCTGTCCGTGTGGTTGTAATGGCTAGTGCGGGCCTGGTGTCGTTGTCAGGCAGGCGTGGGCAGCCATCGCGAGGGTCCGGTGCCGGTGCCGGACGCGGGCAGTGGCAGACTTGGTAGTCGTCCAGGTCGCATTGCCTGTTTCGCACTTGTAAAGATTCCTCGATGGCTCATCGGCTGCCCGCGATGCGGATCAGGTCGTTCAGCATTGCCTCGGCGAGGCAAGAGGCGATGTAGTAGGAGATCTGCCGCGGGCGGGCGACGCTGTGTCGGGCGATCACCCAGTGGCGGCGCTCCGGGCGTGCCAGGGGCCGTACTTCCACGCGGGCCCAGTCGTAGATCCGCAGGCCGTGGCTGTTCAACAGGTAGTGGACGGGCGGTCGATCGCTCAGCGTTGTGACCACGGTGTCCTGGCAGGTGGTGGCCAGGTGGAAGACGTCCGCTCGCTTTGAGCGCCTCCTGACGCCCTGACCCCGGTCGCCCGCCGACCCGCAGTAGGGCAGGGACTGGTACGCGGGCGGCATCCGGCACTCACCACGGCGTAAGCATCGATCGCGACGTACTCGTGAGAGGTCCGCTGGGTGAAGCTGCTCGGTCACGGTATGCCGAAACAGGACCAGCCAGTAGCGGTCCAGCGGCCCGATGGGGTCGACCTCGCCTCGGGCGCAGCGGCCGTAGCGCCTATCCGGCACGTTAGGAACATCCGGACAAGGGCGGCCATCGCTTTCCGATGCATGGTGCGGCCTTCCTTACTCGAGTCGAAAGCCGCTGGCCACCGCCCTGCGCCTGGACGGGACGTGTGGTGCCGCGAGTGGACGGCCATGGTCGGGGCCGGGCTGCACGTGGCCGGCCAAATGGACCTGTGGTGCAGCGTGTCCGATGAAACCCGGTCCCTGTTCAGTGCCTGAATTCAATATAATTGAGTGCCTCAGACATGTATGCTTTTAATTGCGGGTGCGGTGACGTGGGGTTGAGTGATGGCGCGAAAGGCTGACGCGCCAGAACGTCGGCGGTTCAGCAGCGTTGTGCTGGTGCGGGCGACTGCCCGCGACCAAGTCTGGAAGGCAGGGAACCTATGAATCGGGTTACCCGACACAGCGCGTTCGCCGTCATCGCCGCCACCGGCGCGATGGCCGTGGCGGTGCCGGCGTACGCCGACGCGACGGCGGACGGCTCCACAGCGGGCTCCCCGGGACTGATCTCCGGCAACGGCATTCAGCTCCCGGTGCACGTCCCCGTGAACGTCTGCGGGAACACGGTGAGCGTGGCGGGGCTGTTGAACCCGGCGATGGGCAACGGCTGTGCCAACGGCGGGGCCGGTACGTCCGGGGGCACCACGGCGCAGAAGACCGACGGGGCGCAGGCGGTCGGCAAGGCCGACAACTCCCCGGGAGTCGTCTCGGGCAACGACATCCAGCTGCCCGTCCATCTGCCGGTGAACGTCAGCGGAAACTCGGTGAACGTGGTCGGCATCGCCAACCCCGTTTTCGGCAACACCTCCGTCAACGGTTCCGTTGATCAGCCAGCTCCGCCACGGTCCGAGCCGTCGAAGCCGTCGAAGCCGCCGACGCGGATCGAGCCGCCAGCGCCGTCGAGCGCCCACGTCCCCCCGGAATCCTCGCAGAGCCACACCCCGCAGCAGCCCACCGTCCCGGTGCTCGCCCAGACCGGTGCGGAGGGTGCCCTGCCCGCCGCCGCCGCGGGCGCGGCGCTGCTGCTCGGCGGGGCGGTGCTCTACCGGGGCTTCCGCACCAGGAAGGTCCGCTGACGCGGCGGACGGCGGAGCGGATCCGGAAGGCCTCCCCGGGGTCACCCCCCGGGGAGGCCTTCCCGTTCCCGGCCGGGCACACCCGGCGGACCGGCGCCAATGCCGCGGGCTCCACCACGACTTGAGCGGGCCGCGCTTGAACGGCCCCCGTGCTGGGCACGCACCTCCTACCGGCGTCGACCGCCGGACGGCACCGGCAGGAGGAGGGCGTCATGGACCGTCGGATCCGAGTACGTGTCAGCCGGCGGCCCGCCGCGCCGCGCGAGCAGGAGATCGACCGCAGGACGCCCTCGGGGCGCGCCCTGCCCTACTGACCTCGGGGGGCGTGGCGGCCCGCCGCCGCGCGCAGCGCCGTGCGCACCGGCTCGGGCGGGGGCGGGCCGCCCGGCGCCGCGCTCTGCGTGACCGCGGCGGCGACCTGCCGCAGCTTGGTGTTGGACCGCTGGGACGCCTCCCGCAGCATCTCCCAGGCCTGGTCCGGGGTGCAGGAGTGCGCGGCCATCAGGATGCCGCGGGCCTGGTCGATCACGGGCCGCGAGTCGATCGCGTGCCGCAGCTGCTCGATCTCCAGACGCAACAGCTCCAGCTGTTCGGCGCGTTCCCGGGCGACCGCGGAGGCGGTGCGGGCGGACGCGTCGGCGGGCATCCCGGAACGCAGCGGATCCTCGGCGTCCAGACCCACCAGCTCCAGGACCCGGCGCGGCTGGTCCTGCCAGCCGATGACCGAGACGGGCACCGCGTGCTGCCGCTCGTACGCGCCGAGCACGTCCAGGAACGCCAGGCCCGCCGTGTCCATGAAGGACACCTCCGACACGTCCAGCTCGACCCGGCCGACGTCCGGCGCTAGCGCGGCCAGGGCCCCGGCGACGGCGTCCGTACAGCCGTGGACCAGCTCTCCCCGGGCCCGCAAGCGGGCCCGGCCCCCCTCGGTCCGGCCGTCGACGACCAGGCCGTCCAGCCGCCCGGTGCGCGCCGGGCCTGCCGCAGAGCTCATGTCTCCCCCTGCCCGCTGCTCGGAAACCACCCCGGTGCGCCTGCCCCCGGCACCACGGGCTACACCCGAGCGGCCCCCCGGAGCGGATCGCCCCCGCGACGAGAAGGGTTGCGCGCATACGGGGCACTCATTGACGTGCGCCGGGGAGAAGGCGTGAGCGGACCTGAGCCGGTGGTGCCGGCGCCGCGGCCCGTGCTGTCCCCGGCGGCCGGGCGCCGGCCCGCCTTCCGCGACCAGCGCGGCGGGCGCGGACTGCTGCTGGTCAACCTGGTGGCCGACCTGGTCCGCGTGCACACCGGCCGGGACGGCACGACGATCCGCTGCCACCTGGCCCGCTGAGCCGGCCCGGCCCGGGGGGACCGCCCTACGCGGCCAGCGGGTTCAGCACCAGGGGCTCGATCCGGCCCTCCAGCATGGCGCCCAGGCCCTGGGCCGCGCAGATGTCGGGGCGCTCGGCGATGTACACCGGCATCCCGGTGGCCTCCCGCAGCATCTGGTCGAACCCGGGCAGCAGCGCCGAACCGCCGACCATCGTGATCCCGCGGTCCGCGAGGTCGGCCACCAGGTCCGGCGGGCACTCCCGGAGCACCTTGCCGATGCCGTCGAGGACGGCCGTCAGCGGCGTCTGGATCGCCTCGCGCACCGCGGCGGTGTCCACGCGCACACTGCGCGCGAGCCCGGTGGCCACGTCCCGCCCGTGGATCTCGGTGGACGTCGGGCCGTGCGGCGTGAGCCCGTTGCCGGACAGGGCGAGCTGCAGCGGCCGTACCGACTGGTAGGGCAGCACCAGCTCGTGCTCGTGCCGCAGATGCTGCACGATCGCGTGGTCCACGGCCTCCCCGCCGACCGGGACCCGCTCGGCGGTGACGATGGACCCCAGCGAGAGCACCGCGACCTGGGTGGCCGCCGCCCCGCACACCATGATCATGGTGGCTTCCGGCCGTTCCACCGGCAGCCCGCAGCCGACGGCGGCGGCGATCAGCGTGTCCACCAGCTCGACCTTGCGCGCCCCCAGTCCGACCAGCGTCTCGATGGTCGCCCGCTGGGCCAGCGGATCGGCGTCGTGCGGGGTGCACGCGGCGGCCCGCAGCCGCAGATTGCGGCGCAGGGCCCGGCGCATCTTGTCACCGAGCAGCTGGCGCAGCATGCGCTGGGCCATCTCGATGTCGACCACCGTGCCCCCGGAGATGGGCCGTACCACCCTGATGTAGCCCGGCGTCCGCCCGGTCATCCTCTCCGCGAGCTCGCCCACCGCGATGAGCGCCCCGGAACGGGTGTTCACGGCGGCGACGGACGACTCGTCGACGACGAGACCGGCACCCTTCACATACACCCGGGTACGGGCCGCGCCCAGGTCGACGGCGAAGTGGCAGCGGCGCAACTGCTCCAGGCTGACGGTCACGGCGGATCCTCCCGCAGGCCTTGGGGCGCCCGTCGGTCGGCGGGCCTTCCTCTTGACTGCATCCTGCTCGGGGCCGGGAGCGGGCGCCTTTCGTGAGGGGCCGGGCGGGGTGCCGCCGGACGGGGGAACTTTCCGGCCGCTGCGGTGTGTCGGCTCGGCGTCACAGGGACCGGGCGACCTCCAGCAGCGGTTCGAGGGAGGAGACGGTGACGTCGCTGCCGGCCTCGCGCAGCCGCCGGCGCCCGGTGGCGGTCGGGGCGTACCCGACGGAGCGCAGGCCGATCTGCCGGGCGGCGGTGAGCTCCGCGACGGAGGAGCTGACCAGAACGCCGGTGCCGGCGGTCGCGTCCCGGGCGGTCAGGGCACGTCGCAGACAGTCGGGGTGGGGGGTGAGCAGGCCGAGGTCGTCGCCGCGGCCGTGGACGCCCGCGAGGGGCAGACGGTAGGGCTCCAGGCAGTGGTGGACGGCCCGGGTGGACACGTCCGTCACCACGCTGACGCGCCGGCCGGAACCGTGCAGCGCGCGGACGAGCGGCACGCAGCGGTGGGTCGTGGGCGCGTCGGGCACGGCACGCAGTTCGAGGTCGTCCAGGCGCAGCCGCAGCCGGGGGCCGAGCGGGTCGCGGGCGTAGGCGCGCAGCAGGTCCAGGGGATGCGCGAACGCCTCCTGCCGGGTGCCGCTCACGACGGGCAGCGGCCGGCCCGCCAGCGCGTCCCGCGGATCACGGTGCTCGGCCACGACCGACAGCAGGTCGAGGACGGCCTCCCGCGCGGTCCGCGCCGGAAACAGCCGGGCGAGGGGACCGTCGAAGCCGATCAGCACGGTGTCGGCGCCGTTCAGGAGGGACACCAGCCCGCGGCGCGAGGGAACCCGCGGCTCCTGGAGCGGTGCGGTCGCCCCCTCGGGGACGAGTCGCACGGTGCTCGACACCGACAGCCCCGGGACCGGCCAGTCGCCCGCCCCCGCGTTCACCTCGCGCTCGGCCGCCGTCGCCCGGCGCACCGGATGGCGGCGGGTGACGCGGGCCGCCGCGCCGCGCAGATGGTCCACCAGGAGCCGTGGGACACCGGTGGCCTCACCACGGACGAAGGCGACCGGATCGTCGACGTGCCAGGTCAGTGTGACGGCGGCCTTGAAGACGCCCTTGCCGGAACTCGGCAGGGTGAGGGTGTGCCGGGTCTCGTACGGGGTGAGGTCGACCGAGAAGTACGTCTCCGGGCGGGGCGGACGCGTGCCGTACGGCTGGAGCGGGTCGAGCAGCCTCAGCGGTCCGTCGGGCTGGGTGTGCACGATGGCTGTGCGGCCGGGGGTGGGGACTCCGAGCGCGCGCAGGTCCGGGGTGATGAAAGGGCCTTGGACCAGGTCACGTTCCCCCGGTGCGGAGGACGGCGGGGCGAGGGGGCAGTACCAGGCGGCCGGTGCAGCGTCCGGGGCGGTGTCGGAGAACAGGGGCCGGAAGGGCCCGAGGCCACGGGCGGCGGAGCTGGCGGCGAAGTCGTCGTACAGCGCGGGCGGCACGACGACCGTCACGTCCGCGGCCGGGCCCGGCGGCTCGGCGGCGAGCCCGCCGAACGTCACCCGCAGCCGCGGCGGATCGGCCAGCCGGGTGAGCGCCTGGGGGAGTTCGCGCAGGACGGCGACCAGCACGGGCAGCAGATAGGCGCCGGGCTCGGTGCGCACGAGGTAGCCGTCCGGGCGGACCTCCACCGCGTACTGACGCGGGGCGAGGGAGCCGCGCGCCAGGATGTCGTGGACCGCGGCTTCGAGCGTGATGCGGGCTTCGGGGCGGCCGGTGAGCGCGTCGGCCGTGAAGCGGATCTCCGCGCGGCCCGCGGGCGCCGCGCGCTGCCCCCCGTCGCCGGCCGTCTCCGCGAGCCGGCGCACGCTGTCCTGGCTGACCGTGGCGAACGGATCGCCCTCCACGGCCGTGCCGGTGCCCTGCGCGCCGGACGCGGAAGGGGCCGACGCCCGGAACTCGCCCGGCGCCCGTCCGGCGCGTCGGTCGATGAACTCGCCCATGCGGTCGAGCAGTTCCGCCGTCCGGTTGCGGGCGGTGCGCGGCAGGCCGAGCAGGAGCAGCTCGCGTACGCCGTCCCGGAAGACGTAGGAGCCGGGCGGGCCGCCCGGGACGGTGGTGAGCAACCCGCTGAGCACGATCTCGGCCAGGTGCTGCGGGCGCGGATCCGGTTCGACGGCGGCCTGGACCAGGCGCATCACCGGCAGGTCGGGGCGGCCCACCGCGAGATGACCGGCCAGCCGGAACGCCTCGGGCGAGGCGCTCGCGCGGAACCGCAGCACCAGCTCCTCCGCGGACAGCAGGCCGACGTCCGTACGGTCCTGCGCGTCCGCCGGCAGGGGACGGCCCAACTCGGCGACGGCGCCCGGGAACACCGCCCCTCCCGGCGTCGCCAGCAGCGCGGCCCAGTGCGCCAGCCAGCGCGGTTCCGGCTCCAGCACCGGGAGGTGAACGGCGGCACCGGGCTCGGGGTGCTCGTGCGCGTCGTAGGGGGTGAACGTGAGTGCCGCCGTGGGGGCCGCCGGGTGCGGGGCGGACAGCCGGCCGGGGGCGGTGGGCAGCGCGGTGTCCCGCCACAGGTGTTCCGGGAGCGGCTGGACGACGGTCAGGGACATCCGGCGCGCCCAGCGGTGCAGGGTGGCGAACCAGAGGGTGCCGGCCGGGCCCTCCCGCCACTGCGGGCCCATGCAGTCGCTGATCAGGAGGGTGACGGTGCGGCCGTCGGCGGGGGCGTGCGCGTCGGGGCCCCGCACCGTGCCGTCGGCGCCCGCGCGGTGCAGGGCGACCGTGCGGAAGGCGCCCGACTGGGCCAGCGCCGTGTGCAGTTCACGGATCAGGGGGCGCCAGACCGGCATGGTGGGGCCGGCGTCGTACACCAGGTTCAGGCGCAGCCAGCGCTCCCGCGCGGGGCGCAGCACCGGCAGCCACCACGCGGGGTCGGCGCCCAGCCGGGCGATGCGGTCGGCGGTGGCCCGCTCGTCCAGCTCGTGGCCCACGGGGGCGTCGATCCGGCGCTTGAGCGGGCGCAGCGCGCGCTGCAGCGCGAGCGGGTGGCGCAGCATCGGGGGTGCCGGGGCGAGGAGCGTGGTGCGGGACCGGCCCGCGTCGGCTGCCGCGGGGCCGCGGGAGGGCAGGTGCAGGGGGACGCGGGAGGGCGGGCCGGGGGGACGGGCGGACTCGGGCCGCGGGTCCTCCCGCGTGAGCGGGGGCGGCGGTTCCAGCGCCGGAGGTTCCGGGGGCTCCGTGGGCTCCGGGACTTCCGGGATCTCCGGGACCTGCGGGAGGTCCTGCTCGGCGGCCGGGCGGCCGGTGGCGTCGGCGTCGGTGGGGCCGGGTGTCACGTGCCGGGCCAGCCACAGCAGTTCCGCCAGTTCGAGCGGGGTCGGGCGCACCCCGTCGGCCGCCCGGGCCAGGACGTCGGCCAGGCGGGCCAGGGGATCCGGGGAGCCGGGCCGGTCAGAAGACATCGGACTGCGCGGACCGGCCGAGGAACGGCATCAGCTGCTCGGCCAGCTGGTCCAGGGACTCGGAGTCCAGGCCGGCGGAGCGGGCCAGGTAGATCGCGTTGAGGAGCTGGTCGGTGGCCAGGTCGCCGACGCCCGCCCGGGCCAGGAAGCGCTCGATCAGGGTCTGCGCGTACGCGTCGGGTTCGCCGAGGTGGGCGCGGACGATGCCGGCGAGGTGCCGGTCGTCCGGCTGCCGCAGGTGCAGCGTGACACAGCGGCGCAGGAAGGCGGGCGGGAACTCGCGTTCGCCGTTGCTGGTGAGGACGACGAACGGGAAGGCACGGCAGCGGATCCGGCCGCGGGCCACCGGGACCCGCTCGTCGGTGCCGTCGACCAGCACCTCGGCGACGCCGTCCGCGGCGAACCGGGAGGCGCGCACCAGCTCCGGGATGTCGTACTGCCCCTCCTCCAGCACGTTCAGCAGGTCGTTGGGCAGGTCGAGGTCGCTCTTGTCGATCTCGTCGATGAGCAGCGCGCGGGGACGGGCGTACGGCAGCAGGGCGGTGCCCAGGGGGCCGAGGCGCAGATGGTGCTCGATGCCCGAGCCGTCGCCCGTCGCCGGGTCCGTCGTCCCGGCCGGTGCCCCGCCCGTCGCCGGCGCCGTCCCTCCGGCGCGCTCCGGCCGGGCGGCCTCCTGGCGGGCCGCGTACAGCCGGGAGAGCGGGTCGTACTGGTAGAGGCCGTCGTGGAGCGTGCTGCGGCTGGTGACGTTCCAGCGCAGGACCGGGCCGAGCCGCAGCTCGCGGGCGACCGCGTACACCAGCGAGGACTTGCCGGTGCCCGGCGGGCCGGTGACCAGCAGCGGCCGGCGCAGGTACAGGGCCGCGTTGACCAGCTGCACCGTCTGCTCCGTGGCCCGGTACGTCGCGGCGCGGTGCGTACGGTCCGGGGAGACCGCGGAGGCGTCGGCGGCCGCGTCCGGGGCCCGGAGCAGCGGCCCGCCGTCGAAGGCGCGCCAGGGCGGCGGCGGGGGCAGCTTCTCGATGCCGTCGTGCGGCTCGTTCGTACCGGTGTAGACGGGCCACAGGGGCATGGGATCTTCTTCTCCGTGGGGGGCGGGCGGTCGTGCGGTCGGTCAGGCGACGGGGGAGTGCAGGCTCGCGCTGGTCTCCGGGAAGCAGCGCGGGTCGTCCCAGAGCAGCTGCAGGTCCCGCGCCCAGTGCAGGTCCGGCTCGTCGGCGGCGTCCGCGGTCAGCCGCAGGGACAGGATGTGGCGCGGGAGTTCGGCCGGGGGGACATCGGCGAGCGAGGCGGTGAGCTGGTCGAGGAACGCGCTGCCGGGGCAGACCGGATCATCCTGGTGCGCGGCCCCGGGGCCGGGCGGATGGCGGTGCTCCGTGCCGGGGCAGCCGGCCCGGGACCACAGCAGGACCGGGACGGGCACGGTGAGGCCGACCTCGAAGTGCTGCCGTGCCGCCGCGGGCGGGGCCGCGAACCCCGCCAGCCCGGCCTCGCCGTCCCACAGCCGCTTGCGCAGGCTCGGCGGGCGCTCCAGGGTGCCGCACTCGACGCGGTGCATCTCGGCCCCGCGCCCGGAGTCCAGCTTCTGCCACCTCTTGCGCAGCTGGTGGCGCAGCCGGCCGCTGTGGTGGCGCGCGCGGTCGGTCACCACGAGGGGATAGGCGCAGCCGAGGGGCGTGCTGTCGTCCGCGCTGCACTCCCAGTGCGCCACCGCCTCGTTGAGCCACTCGCGCGGCAGCACGAACGTCACCAGCTCGTCCGCGTCCGGGGCGAGGTGGGCGACGGCCTCGTCGATGCGGTTCTGCACGTAGGCCCGCACCCCGGTGCGCGGCAGCCGGCGCGCGCCCACCGGCCGGCGCCGGCCGTCGCGGTACGCGGACACCTCGACGGTGACCTGGTCGGGCCCGGCGCCGCTGTGATCGATCTCGACGACGACCGGGGACCAGGCCGAGAGCCCCTCGCGGACGGGGGACGCCGGAGCCGCCGGGGCCGCGCCCGCGTCCAGCAGTTCCCGGAGGCGGCCGGCGAACCGGCTCACCGCCGCCGGGTCCGGGACCTCCCACTGCACGTACCCGGCGGCCGCCCACAGCGAGGGGAAACCGCCCGGAGGCAGCGGCGGCCCGAAGGCGCCCACCGCGTCCACGTACAGCCGGTTCGGATCGCCCGCCCGGCCGCCGTCGCCCGCGGCCCGCCGCAGCAGGGCGTACAACTCCCGGCGGGCGTCGTCCCGGTGGCCGGGCGTGGGCACCAGCTCGCCCAGCTCGGGCCAGTACCGGGCCATGACGTCCAGCGGCAGCATCCGGCCCTTGCGCACGTCCGGTGTGCCCGAGGCCGCGGTGACCATGCCGGCCACCCGGCCGTCCGGGAGGGTCGCCGCCGCCCCGCTGAAACCGGCCACGAGCGGCTGCCCGTGCCCGCTCCACGCCACCAGCTCCAGCCACTCGTCGGCGATCAACTGGCCGGAAACCGCCTGGTACTCGGCGAGCGTGCCCTCGTCGTACCCCTCGGGAAAGCCGTACGCGATCAGCTTGGGGTACGGCTCGGTGTACGCGGAGTCGGGCGGCGCGAAGCCGGCCGGGGCGAGCGGGACGTCACGGTCCAGTTCGAGTACGGCGACGTCGCCGGGGTCGGTGGCGGCGCCGGCCCAGCCGCCCCGGGCGACGACCGACGCGGACAGCTCGCCCAGCTCCCGGGCGTGCGGGAAGGACACCGTCACCGCCGCGCTGTCGCTCCACCTGACGACGTGCGCGCAGGTGAGCACCCGGCGGCCGGTGACCAGGAAGCCCGCCCCCACCTCATGGCCGCAGACGATCCGGGCATGCCAGGCGGCACTGCGCATCACCGGTCGGAGGGCGCCGGTTCAGGGACGGGCCGGGCCGCCTCGCCCGGCCCGGGAGCGGCCGGTGCCGGCCGCTGCCCGGGGGACCAGCTGAGCTTGACGACGAGGTGGCCCTCGGTCGATCCCTTCGCGATGACGGCACCGGCCTCCGCGGACAGCCGCACGCCGAACTCGATCTCCACCGCGTCGGGGTTCAGGCTCCCGTCCCGGAAGACCCGCAGCGCGGACGTGGCCGCCGCCCGCACGCCCTCCAGCGCTCCCTCGAAGGTGCGCGCCGCCTGGGCCGGCCCCTCGCCGCGCGAGACGAGCCGGGCGCCGGACCTGACGTCGACGCCCTCCACCACGACGTCCGCGCCGTCCTCGGTCCTGAACTGCACCAACCCGTCCATGGCGATGTCGCCCCCGTCCTGCGTGATCCGTGTCCAACTCCTATGTTACGGACGGTGCTTCGGGTGTCACATCACCGCACGCGCGAGGCGTGGCGCCGTCCGGGGTTGGCGAGAACCCGCCAGGGCGCCTTTCCGTCAGCTCCGCTCAACTCCCCCAGTGTGAGCGGCACATGACACTCGTCCCAGCACGCGACACGCTCGACCCACACGAGAAGAGGCGTGGATGACCAGAGGACCAGTCAGACGCCCGGCGGCCCTGCTGGCGGTGGGGCTGGTGACCGCCCTGCTCCCGGCCGGCCAGGCAGCGGCGGCCGCCCGGCCGGCGTCCGCCCCCGCCGCGCCGGGCGACGGCACCAGCACCGTCACCCTCGTCACCGGCGACACGGTGCGCGTCACCGACCTCGGGCACGGCAGGAGGACGGTCACCGTGCAGCGCCCGCCCGGGGCCACCGGAGCCGTACGGACGCAGTCGAGCGACGGCGACCTCACCGTCGTACCGGACGAGGCGCTGCCGTATCTGCGGGCCGGGACGCTGGACCGGCGGCTGTTCGACGTGAGCGGGCTGATCCGGCAGGGACTCACGGACGCCGAGGCGCACACGCTGCCGCTGATCGTGACCTACGGCAGGAACCCCCGGGCCGTCACCCCCGCCGGTGCCGAACGGATCCGCACGCTGGCCAGCCTGCGCGGGGCCGCCCTCGACGCGGACAGGGGGCGGACCTTCTGGCGGTCCTTCACCCGGGGCGGCGGCATCGACAAGGTGTGGCTCGACGGGCGGGTCGAGACCGACATGGCCGAGAGCAACGCCCAGATCGGCACCCGGGCCGCCTGGGACGCCGGGCTCACCGGCAAGGGGGTCACGGTCGCCGTCCTCGACACCGGCGTCGACCTGAGCCACCCCGACCTCGAGCACCGGGTGAGCGAGACGAAGAGCTTCATCGACGGCGAGGAGGTCGCCGACCGCAACGGCCACGGCACCCACGTCACCTCCACCGTCGGCGGCAGCGGAGCCGCCTCCGACGGCAAGGAGCAGGGGGTCGCGCCCGGCGCCACGCTCGCCGTCGGCAAGGTGCTCAGCGACGAGGGCTCGGGCAGCGAGTCCCAGATCATCGCCGGGATGGAGTGGGCCGCGCGGGACGTGCACGCCCGGATCGTCTCCATGAGCCTGGGCTCCACCGAGCCGAGCGACGGCACGGACCCGATGGCCCGGGCGGTGAACACCCTGTCCGAGGAGACGGGCGCGCTCTTCGTCGTCGCGGCCGGCAACACGGGCGCCGCGTCCTCCATCGGCTCGCCCGGCGCCGCCGACGCCGCCCTCACCGTCGGCGCGGTCGACTCCGCCGACCAGGCCGCCTACTTCACCAGCGCCGGGCCCCGCTACGGCGACAACGCCCTCAAACCGGACCTTTCCGCACCCGGCGTCGACATCCTCGCCGCCCGCTCCTCGCTCACCCCCGGCAGCGGCCCCTACACCTCCATGAGCGGCACGTCCATGGCGACCCCGCATGTCGCGGGCGTGGCCGCCCTGCTCGCCCAGGAGCATCCCGGCTGGAGCGGCGCGCGGCTGAAGGACGCGCTGATGTCCGGCTCGAAGGAGCTGGACGCCTCCGCGTACCAGCTGGGCGCGGGCCGGGTCAGCGTCCCGGACGCCGTGAAGGCGGACGTGACCGCCACCGGCAGCGCCGACCTCGGCTTCCACAGCTGGCCGTACGACGCGAACAAGCCCGTCACCCGCACCCTCACCTACACCAACTCCTCCGACAAGGCGGTCGAGTTGAAGCTGGCCGTCCAGGGTGCCCCGGACGGCGTGGCCACCCTCGCCCGCGACACCCTCACCGTGCCCGCGCACGGCACCGCGTCCACCACCGTCACCGGTGACGGCGCCAGGGCCCCGGTCGGCGAGACCAGCGGGCGGATCGTGGCCGCGGACCCGTCCGGCCGGCCGGTCGCCCACACCGTGTTCGGGCTGGTCAAGGAGGAGGAGCGGTACACGCTCACCGTTCACGTCAAGGACCGCGCGGGCGCGCCCACCGCCGCCGACCTCACGGTGCAGCGGCTCGCCGAGGGGGAGGACGCCCAGCCCGCCCACGTCGGCGACTCCGGCACCCTCGCGCTGCGTCTGAAGCCCGGCACCTACTCCCTCACCTCCTTCCTCGACGTGCACGGCAGCCATGGCGCCGACTCCCTCGGCCTCGGTTTCCTCGCCGCCCCCGAGATCACCCTGGACCACGACCGGGACGTCACCCTGGACGGACGCACGCTGCGCGAGATCAGGGCCGACGTGGACCGGGGCACCGAGACCCACCAGCTGCTCATGGAGTACGACCGCACCGCGAACGGCGCCGACCTGTTCGGCGCGGTCCAGGTGCCGCTCACCTACGACAGCGTCTTCGCCGCACCCACGGCCGAGGTCGGCCACGGTGGCTTCGAGTACCGGACCGTGTGGCGGCTGGCCGAGCCGCGGCTGGCCGTCAGAGGCGTCGGCGAGGCGACCGTCCAGGCGGGCGGCACCCTGCTCGAAGGCCGTACCAGGCTGCTGCTCGTCGACGTCGGGGACGGGCCCTTCACCGGGGTGTCCGGCAAGGCCGTGCTCGCCCGTCTCCCCGACGGCACCGACCCGGCCGCGCTCGCCCGGGCCGCCCAGGACGCGGGCGCCAAGGCCCTGTTCGTCACGGACGACGCGCCCGGCCGGCTGATGGCCTGGTGGGGCACGGACGACAACGCCGACCGGCCCCTGCAGATCGCCACGGTGAACGAGGCCGACGCGGGACGCCTCCGCGCCGCCGGCCACGTCGACATGACCGGCACGGCCGACTCGCCGTACGTGTACGACCTCTCCGAGGGGCACCGGGGCGCCATCCCGGACCGCGACCTCACCTACGCCCCGACGCGGCGTCAGCTGGCCGCCGTGCACGTCAGGTTCCACTCCGCCCAGCCGCTGAACGGCGGTGAGTTCCGCTACTCCCTCACCGACACCTTCGCGATCGGCCTCGGCTTCCAGGAGCGCGTCGCCCTGCCCGCCGAGCGCACCGACTACGTCTCCACCGGCCCAGGCCAGCTCTGGCACGAGTCCGTCACGGCCGGCGACGGCGCCCTGGAGGAGCGCAGCGGCCTGGTCCGTTACGACGGCGGCACCCGGCCGCGGCTGAACTGGTTCCGGCCCGTGTGGCACCCGTGGCTCGGCACGGGGCTCGGCTGGGGGCAGCAGCGCGCCGGGGACCAGATCCAGCTCAACACCCCCGGCTGGGGCGACTCCGGGCCCGACCACACCGGCTTCGGCGACCCGTGGAGCGAGGACAGCGGGATGAGCCAGACCACCGCCGTCTACCAGGACGGCACGCTCGTCGACCGGAACACCGGCTCCGCCGCATACGTGTGGGACGCGCCCGCCGACGAGCACGGCTACCGGGTCGTCACCGACACCGCGCTCGACGGCGGCCGCTGGAAACTCGCCACGAAGGGCCACTCCGAGTGGACCTTCCGGTCGGCGGCCACCCCGGAGGACCACTGGACCTACCTGCCGCTGATCAACCTCGCGTACGGCCTCGACACCGATCTCTCCGGTGCGGTGCGCGGCGGACACCGGATCCCGGTCACCCTCGGCGCCCGGTACGTCGCCGGTGCCTCGGGCACCGGCACGCTCGGCGGCGGGAGGCTCGAGGTGTCGTACGACGAGGGGGCCCACTGGCGGCGGGTCCCGCTGCGGGGCGGGGGCGCCGCCTGGCACGGCACGCTGACCGTGCCACGCGGTGCCGCGACCGTCTCGCTGCGGGCCTCGGCCCACGACGACAAGGGGGGTTCGGTGACCCAGGAGATCATCCGGGCGGTGGCCGTGAAGTGAGCTAGTAGTGCTTCGTTACGTCGAGTGATCTCGCCTGGTGGTGGGCATCTTCGTGGTGTGAGGTTGGGGGAAGTGGAACGGCTCCGGGGTGAGTTGGCGGAGTTCGTTGCCGACGTGTTCGGGTCGGTGCCGCGGCGGGATCAGCGGCGGTGGGGCGAGTGTTATCTGCGGGGCCTGATGCTGGATGGCCGGCGCAAGTCGATCCAGCCGATGGCCGAGCGTCTGCCGGACGCGAACATGCAGGCTCTGCAGCAGTTTGTGAACCAGTCGCCGTGGGATCCGCTGCCGGTCAGGCAGCGGATCGCAGAGCGGCTGTCCGGAGTTGTCAGGCCCGAGGTGTGGGTGATCGACGACGTGTCGTTCCCCAAGTGCGGCAAGGCGTCGGTCGGGGTGGCCCGCCAGTACTGCGGAGCGGTCGGGAAACGGGCGAACTGCCAGGTCGCGGTCAGTGTCCATGCCGCCACCGACACCGCCTCGTGCCCGCTGGAGTGGCAGTTGTATCTGCCGCGTGAGTGGACGGACGAGCCGGGCCGATGCCGCCGGGCAGGAGTCCCCGACGACGTGGTGCACCGGGAAAAATGGCGTCTCGCGCTCGGCCTCCTGGACACACTCGCCGAGTGGCAGTTGAAGGCACCGGTCGTGGTCGCTGACGCCGGCTACGGCGTCAGCACTCCGTTCCGGCTCGGTCTCGAGGAGCGGGGACTGTCCTATGTCCTGGCCCTGAACGGGAAGGAAGTCGCCCACCCGGAGGATGTCGAGCCGCACCAGCCTGCTTATGGCGGACTCGGACCGCCTACCCTTCCCCGCTACCGCACCCCACCGCGGGCCGTCTCCGTCCTCGCAGCGGAGGCGGGTGCGGAGCGGTTCACCGAGGTGACCTGGAGGCAGGGCAGCAAAGGCGCGATGACCTCGCGGTTCGCGATGCTGACAGTGCGGCCCGCGGGCAAGCAGTCCCTGGCCGCAGCTCAGGAGGCGGGCGGCGGCCGCAACCGGTGGGACGGCGTCCTACCCGTCCAGACACTCCTCGTCGAATGGCCGGACGGCCAGGACTCTCCGACGGACTACTGGATATCGA